>JBEKPQ010000004.1:0-83328 GCA_049520575.1 Thermodesulfobacteriota bacterium
CCGGACCTGGACAACGAAGGTGAAAGTAAGGGCACTTAATTGATGGTTTTGGTAGTCCTTCGAGAGACAACCTTTGTTTTTTAAATAGAAAGGGGAGGCTTTGCCTCCCCTTTTTGTCATCTTTTTCTAATTTCCCTAAAGCCAATCCAAAATAAAATCTTCAGGCCCAATTAATTAGACCATCTTGTTTCTGGAATATATTTTGGCTATGAATGCCATCCCCTGTCGGGACGACAGGAGGGTGGCATACCATTCGTTGACCTGGAAAAGAGAAATAGGGTTGGTCTAGTCTACCCCTCCTTCTTGGGCCGGTCCAGTCCTTTGACGATCTGGGAACGAATCATCCTGGGCAGCATCATGTGATGATGAGGACAGATGGATATGGGGTTCTGATAGGCACTGCCGGCAAAGGCCTTCAGGTAAAGTCGAATGGCCTCATAGCGGACTACTTCATCCACAAAGCCCCGTTTGGCGCAATAGATGGGCCGGGATTGATCGTAATACTGCTGGGCCAGGGCATTCATCTTGTCGATCACCGGCTGTAAGGGTTTGCCGCTGTCCTTTTCTTTGACCAGCCTTCGGGAAAAAGAGGCCACGGAAGCCGTCTCGCCGTGCATGACATAGATCTCGGTCGTCGGTGTGCCCAGAGTGAAGGCATTGTGGTTGTTGGCCGTTGGGCCGCCCATGATATAATGGGCCGCAGCCGTGCCTTTTCTTAAGACCACCAGCATCATGGGCACATCGGTTTGTTCGATGGAATAGATCAGGGATTGGCCCAGACCCAGCAGTTCGGCCTTCTCGGCAATATCCCCCACATCGATCCCCGAGGTGTCCTGAAACCAAACGATCGGCACCCGGTCCCGTCCGCATTGGGTGACGAATTCATTCAACTTGATCAGACCCTGGCGATAAAGTTTTCCGCCGATCCCGATATATTCATTGGTATATTCCGGATAATTGGTCCCAAGGAATCCCTGGCGATTTCCGATAACTCCCATTAAAAATCCATCCACTTTGACCAACCCGGTATAGACCTCCGGTCCATAACCGGGACGAAATTCAAGATGTTCGCTTCCGTCCACCAGACGGGCCAGGAAGTTATCGAAGTCATAGACCGCCTTTTGGTTAAAGGCAATGATGGAGGGCAGATCCGATAGGGGATATTTGGGGTCGGCCGGTTTGGCTACCCGGAAAAAGCGGGGATGGTAGGCCGGTATTTCAGCCATATATTCTTTCAAGGCATCCAGGACCTGGGTTTCTTCTTCAAAGACGGCCCGGAAAAATCCGGTGGAATCATAATGGATTTTGACGCTGCCCGGAGGGACCTGTTTGAAGTGCCGGGTGGCCTCAATGATCTGTTCGGCGCCCTCTTCATCAAAAGTCCCTTTGGGACTCATACCGCTGACAATACCGCCGCCGCCGACGGCGATATTGCAATTCTTATGGGCCAGCAGGATGGTGGGGCTGATCCCCTGATAACCGCCGCCGGCCGGGTTGGTCCCGTAGATCCCGGCCAGGACCGGGATGCCCAATTTTTCCAGTTCAGCATGGCGGAAGAAGGTGGTCCCGTTTCCCCGGCGATCGGCATAGACTTCCTGCTGTTCGGTGAGCTTGACCCCGGAACAATTGACCAGCCAGACCAGGGGGATATGAAGACGTTTGGCCAGATCCGTTACCCGCAACTGGTTTTCCGCCTGTCCGGCGATCCAGGCCCCGGCCATGACCTTGTTATCAAAACCGATCAGGACACACCACCTGCCGCTGATGCGGGCCAGACCGTCGATCACTCCGGTGGTCCCCTCCTCGTTATCTCTCGGATTATATAAGGTGTGAAGGGGACAGAAAGTTCCCGGATCGACCAGATATTCAATCCGGTCCCAAACGGTCATCTCTTTCCGCTCATGGATTTTTTCAGCCGGCAGTCCGGCCTTCTTGACCCGTTCGATCTCCGCTTCCACTTCTTTTACCACCGCCTCAATCTGGGCCCGGTTTTCAGCCATCTTCTCTATCTGGCCGGGTTTGATGGGTTTGCCTAAATCGTCCATCTTTTCAAAATAAGGTCGCATGAATTATTCCTCCTGATCATTTGTAATAAAGTGTGAAGTGCAAAATATAAAATGTAAAAGGTAAAAAGTTAAATGTATTATTTTATGGGCAGAAAAGACCTTCATCCTTTTACCTTTACCGTTTTATTTTTCCATAAAAGATTCCTGGAGACGACTATCCGCTGGATCTGATTGGTGCCGTCGAAAATCTGGATTGCCTTGGCATCCCGCATCATCCGTTCGACTGGAGATCCTTTCATGTACCCGGCCCCACCAAAGATCTGGACCGCATCGATGGTGATTTTCATGGCCATATCCGAGGCATAACATTTACACATGGAAACCAGGGTCTCTATATCACGAAAAGAGCCTTCCCGGGCGTCAATCATGGCCGCCGTTCTAAAGATCAAGGATTTGGCTGCTTCAATAGCAATTTTCATATCAGCCAGCATAAAACCAACGGCCTGGAAAGAGGCTATCATCTGTTTGAACTGGATTCGGTTTTTGGCAAAGGCCAGGGCTGCTTCATAGGCCCCTTCAGCAATCCCCAAGGCCATGGAAGCCGCACCCCAGACCCGCATGATATTGGCATGGCGCGACAGGATTTCCCATCCTCTTCCTTCGCCGAGGAGCAGATTGTCTTTGGGGACTTGGGCATTCTGAAAGACCATTTCGGTGGTTACCGACCCCCCCAATCCCATTTTTTTTTCTTTTTTTCCAAAGGACAAACCGGGTGTGTCGCGAGGTACAATCAGGGCACTGACTCCTCTGCTTTGTTTTCCGTTATCTGTCCTGACAAAAACCAGATAGTAATGGGCATGAGGTCCCAAGGTAATGAAAGATTTTGTTCCATTGACCAGATAATATTGCCCATTCAAAACTGCCCGGGTTTGCAGGGACGCCGCATCCGAACCATGATTCGGCTCGGTCAGACAAAATCCGCAGAGCTTGTCTCCTGGGGACATATCGGAAAAAAAACGCTCTTTTTGCTCGCTGGTTCCCACTTCCCGGATGGTCCGGATCACCGCCTGGGTGGGGAACACCAGAAGGGCTGAAGCCGGAGAGGCCTTGGCTATTTCTTTAATAACTAAACAAAGCGTGGTTGAATCCGCCTCCCGGCCGTTATACCCCAAGGGAAGGGAAAGCCTTAAAAGCCCGGCCTTTTTAAAGGCCTCAAAACTGGTCTGAGGAAATTCATCCCGGGCATCGATAGTTTCGGCATTCGGGGCGATCTCAGAAGCAACCAAAGACCGCACCTTTTCCTGTATCTCTCTTTGCACCTGATTAAGATGGAGAAACATCTACAACCGGCCCGCCTTTCTAAGAGAATAGACATGCCCCATTGGAGCGCCAAGATGCATGCCAAGGATTCAAGGGGTCAAGAGATTGAGAGCTTTGAAAAACATCCCCTTTTGCCCAATCTCAGCGTCAGACTCAAATTTTAATCCTCGAAATACTACTTGTATTCCTGTGGTTAAAATTATCGTCTTCCTTGACCTTGAACAAAATTGAACGTTTTTCAAAGCTCTCAGATTGAAGGTCCAAGGTCCAAGGGAAAATCTAGGTCGGGAAAATTCACCCGATACGGGTATTCAATCCTTGAACCCTATTCCCCCCATATTCCTGACCGAAGCAGGTATTATTACTCCGGCAACAAAATACCCAAAAGGTGTCATTCCCGTGAAAGCAGAAATTCCGCAATGGCGTCGTCCTGACGTCAAACTACCTAAAAGGTCAGCCAGAATATTTAAAAGTTTAAATGCCGGAGTAATAACGAAATAAAAAAAATTAGGATAACTATCATAAATATTCAGCCTGTTTGTCAATAGATTTTTAGCCCGTTCTTTTTATTTGACTTGGCAATAACATCTTTTCTATGATGGGAATCAACAAAGGAGTACTGGGTTGGTGGAGTACTGGAGTATTGGATTGTTGGATTGGTGGAGTGATGGGTAATGGGGGAATGAGAAAGAACAGAAATAGAGGGTATCAAAAACTTAGAGTCTGGAACGATGCAATTGATTATTATCAGCAGACCTTTGCTGCTTTTCATGTATTCCCCTACGAGTTCAGACGTATAGCAGCACAGGCAATAGCTTCCAGTGATTCAATACATAGGAACATTGCCGAAGGTTATTGTCGACGGTCCATCAGGGAATATCTCAATTTTCTGAATATTGCCCTTGGTTCACTGGGTGAATCCGTGTCCGGACTTCATGCTTATCGGAAAGCGGACCAAATTACAGAAGATACCTTTCAGAGATTAGATTCTTTGGCCTTCAAACTTGAGAATGAATTATTGAAGCTTGTTAGAGCTTAGAAGAAAAACGCAAAAGTGGAGATTGGATAGAATATTTAACAACCAAAGAAAGTAGCGAATTATATGAAAATGATTAATCCTCAACACTCCATTGCTCCATTACTCCAATACTTCAATACTCCAGTCCTCCGCTACTCCATTTCTCCAATATTCCAACACTCCGGTATCTCTGGTTGAAGATGAATAAAAAAATCTACAAAGCCCTGGAGAAAATCGTCGGTCCAGACTACATCACAGACCGGGACACCGACCGACAGAGCTATGCCTATGACGCCACGCAGATCCAGGCTTGGCCCGATGGAGTGCTTTTTCCTGGAACAACACAAGAGATCAGCGAAATAGTAAGACTGGCCAACGGTTATCAATTCCCCGTTGTCCCCCGCGGGGCAGGATCAGGCATGAGCGGAGGATCAGTGCCGATCCGGGGGGGATGGGTCCTGGTCTTGTTGCGTATGAACCGGATCAAGACCATCGACTCGAATAATTTTCTGGCGGTCGTTGAACCGGGAGTGATTACCCGGGATCTGCAGCAGGCTGTCGAGGCCAAGGGACTTTTCTATCCTCCGGATCCATCCTCTTCCCATTTTTCTACCTTGGGAGGAAACCTAGCCGAATGCGCCGGAGGAGGCCGGGCTGTAAAATACGGGGTAACCAGGGATTATGTCTTGGGGCTGGAGGTCGTGCTTCCAACTGGAGAGATTTTAAAAACCGGGGTTCAGACGGCCAAAGGGGTAGTCGGTTATGATCTGACCCGTTTGATGGTCGGTTCCGAAGGGACCTTGGGAATTATTACTGAAATGGTCTTAAAATTGATTCCTCTGCCCGAAGCCAGGCAAACCATTCTGGCTTTTTTCGACCGGATGACCTTGGCCGCCCAAGCCGTGGTGGAAATCTTTCGGGCCGGAATACTCCCTTCAGTTCTTGAATTTATGGATCATTCGTCGATTACCTGTGTAGAAGAATTTCTTCATCTGGGATTGCCCACCCAGGCCCAGGCCCTGCTTTTGATTGAAGTGGACGGCGATCATGAGGTGGTGGCCCGGCAGGGAGAAACGATTCAGCACCTTTGCCGGAAAATCGGGGCAGGGGGGGTGGAGAAAGCGTCCAGCCCTTCGGAAGCGGAAGAATTATGGAAAGCCCGGAAGTCCATTTCTCCGGCCCTTTTTCGTTTGCGACCCAATAAGATCAATGAAGATATCGTCGTTCTTCGTGAAAAGATCCCGGAGGCGATCGAGCGTTTTGAGGCCATCGGCCGGCGTTTTGAATTATTGGTCGTCAGTTTCGGTCATGCCGGAGACGGGAACATTCATGTCAACATCATGTTTGATGGGAATAAACCAGGTGAAAAGGAAAAAGCCCAGGAAGCCTTAGCCGAGATTTTTAAAACAGTCCTTGAATTAGGCGGCACCCTTTCCGGAGAACACGGCGTCGGGTTGACCAAGGCCCCATTCCTGTCTCTGGAATTAGATCCGGTTTCTTTAACCCTCATGAAAAAGATTAAAGATCTCTTTGATCCCAATCATATCCTGAATCCGGGGAAAATCTTTCCATAAATTTTCTTTTTGGTGTCGATAAGAATATTTGATTAATAATGAAAAATTGGCTATAATTTTCGCCGCCATGAAAACAAAAAACCCTTTTGAAATTTTGGGTATCACCCCGGCCATGGTTCGGGCCTTAAAAGGAGAGGAATTGTTTTCTCTGATTAAGGCCTCCTATCGGGCTTTAATGCTCATCTATCATCCGGATCGGTCTCCTTTGCATGACCAGGATTTAAAAATTCAGAGGACTAAAAAAGTGGCCGAGATCAACTTGGCCTTTGAAAAATTGAATAACGACCGGAATCCGGATTCTCTTGAGCATTATCAGAATTTATATGCCCGTCGGGTCGGGGAAGGATGGAAAAAAACCATCCGCCAGTTAAATCGGGAGATTCTGGACCTGAATTCCTGTAATGAAAATCTCTCCCGAGGATACCTCAGGCGGTTGTTGGAACCGTGTTTCCCCGACCCTAAGGACCCGGCCGCAGGAACAACCAATCTCTCTCACCTTAAAAATTGGCGATTAGGTCTTCAGGATATAGCCATCAATCACAATGTGCGTTCTTTGACCTGGGCCTTAGGGACCAACTATAAAGAAATTAAATTCGATTCTGAAGGCCGGATGTTTTATAAACTCCCTTGCCGAAAACGATTTATTCAGGTCAATTTCATCAAACTTCTGGGAACAGTGGATAAGGATAAAGTGGATCTGATTCCCTTACTGGATAGGGTGATCTCCAAAGATCAGGCGGTTCAACAAGAAAAATGGAATAAAGGGTGCCTTGAAGACCTTAAATGTTTTGATGTACTGAACAGCCTGTCCATCGACAAATTCCGCCGGCATTGTCTCCCTTTTTTAAAGCCGGACATAACCGAAGGGGCTTTTCTGTTTTCTTTTCACCGCAACACCTCCCAGAGGGATCGAATAAACCTGGAAGGGCTTATTATACGAACGCATTCCGCGTAAGAAAGAAATGGGGAAATTCTTCGGCGAATTCATGGAGCCTTTTTATCTAAAAACATGGTCCTCCGGAGAACTCCGGAAAAAAATCCAAACAGCCTGGGATCTTCTGCCTTCCTGTTCCCTCTGCCCTCGGAACTGTCGGGTAAACCGGCTTAATGGAGAGAAAGGCATTTGCAGACAAGGGTCAAAGGCAAAAGTGGCCGGAGCCTTACCCCATTTTGGAGAGGAACCCCCTCTTTCCGGGAGTCTTGGGTCCGGGACGGTCTTTTTTTCCGGTTGCGCCCTGAAATGTTTGTACTGTCAGAATTTCCAGATCAGTCAGGAGGGAATCGGAGAAGAACTGGTCCCGGAAGAACTGGCCGGCATTTTTCTAGATTTACAAAATCAAGGTTGTCACAATCTCAATCTGGTTTCTCCCACGCCTCATCTGCCTTTTATTCTTTCTGCTCTGGAGATGGCTATTTCTCAAAGGTTTCATTTGCCGATTATTTATAACACTCACGGGTATCTTTCAGCGACGACCTTGAACTTATTGGAAGGGATCGTGGATATCTATTTGCCCGATATGAAATATGGAGAGAAAAAAACGGGAGCCCGTTTGTCTCAGGTAGAAGATTATCCCCTTTATAACCAGGCCGCCGTCAAGCAGATGTTCCGGCAGGTTGGGCCGTTGAAGATCAATGAACAGGGTCTTGGCTATCGGGGTCTTTTGGTGCGGCATTTGATCCTGCCTGAAAATATTGCCAACAGTCTGCGAATGATTAGGACACTGGCCTCGATTTCTCTTGAGATCCCGATCAGCCTAATGGCCCAGTATCGCCCTTGTTTTAAAGCCTATCAGGTACCTGAAATCAACAGGCCATTACGTCCGGGCGAATATAAGGAAGTTGTAGCCTTTACCAGACAGTTGAGATTAGAAGAGATCTTTATCCAGGAGTTGGAAAGCGCTGAGGTTTACCTACCGGATTTTACCCTGAAGGCTCCCTTTGAAAAAAGACTTCTCGATCCCTCATAATTCGAATTTTACTTTCATTAAAATTGTCAAAATGGAAGGATTTGTAAAAAGTCATTATATCGACGGCACAGTAAAAAGCTCTCCCGCTAAAGGCGGGACTGTTGGACTTTTTACGAAGCCGTCAAAATGGAAGGTGGGCAAGAAAAGATAATGGGTTGACAGGTTAAAAATTCCAGGTAAAATTGTACCCCATAAAGCCGTTAATCTAAACAGGGAGGTATGTTATGGCATCCATCAAAAAAATCGCTTTCTGTACGGATTTTTCCGATAATGCAGATCAGGCCTTTGACCTGGCTTTTGACTTGACCCAGAAATATCAAGCCCAGTTATTGCTGGTTCATGTGGTTCCGCCCCTGGTCTTTCCGTCCCCGGTGATGGAGGATTTTATTTCGGAGCAAGCCAATCTTAAATTTTCAGAGGATGCCGCCAAACGGGCTATGGAGCAAATGGGGGAAAACTATATTAAAAAAATGGGCGATCACCCGAATACCTTTGTCCGCGTCCTTTCCGGACATCCGGCCAGTGAGATTTTGAATTTCATCAGTGAGGAAAAAGTGGATCTGGTGGTCATGGGCACTCATGGTTTAACCGGGATAGCTCACTTCTTCTTGGGTAGTACTGCCGAAAAAGTGGTCCGCCGGGCCGACTGTTCGGTGTTGACGGTACACCAGGCCAAAAAATAAAAAAGGTTCTTAGTTAGACTATACAATCTTCGAATTTAACCCTAACTTTTTATCATCTTGGGTTCAACAGGTCTTACGGAGTGTTACTGGCTACTGGATGCTAGATACTTGATTGTATACTGCATACTACCAAGCTAAGAAATAATATTTTATCAATATCCAGCATCAAGGATCAAGTATCCAGTATCGGCAGTTTGATCCAGTATCCAGCATCTTTCGATAGAACTTCATCTACCCTTTGAATTTGACGGATCAGATCGAAGGGAAGAAATACCAATATCTTTGTTTAAGTTTCAGGATGCCCATGGATAAATTTTTATTGAATCAGCAAGAACTGGTCTTGGTGATCATCGACATTCAGGACAAGCTGGCTGCGGTCATGAAGCACAAAGATCAGGTGGTCAACAACTGCCTCCATTTGGTTGAACTGGCCAGGCTCCTTCAAATCCCAATTCTTCTGACCGAACAATACTCCAAAGGGCTGGGGCCGACTGTTCCGGAAATCAAGGAAGCCCTTCCTGAATATGCCCCTTTTGGAAAGACGGCCTTCAATGGTTGTCAGGAAGCAGGATTTCTGGAAAAGGTCGCATCCACGGGCAGAAAAAAATTGCTTCTGACCGGTATGGAAACGCACGTTTGTGTCTTGCAGACCAGCCTGGGACTGATGGAACAGGGCTATTCGGTCCAGGTGGTCCAGGATGCGGTTTGTTCAAGGACCAAAAACAATTTCAGGTCCGGTCTTGAATTTATGAGGGATGCCGGCACAGTCATCACCAATACCGAGACGGTTTTGTTTCAAATCCTGGAACGGGCTGGGACCGAGGCCTTTAAGCTGATTTCCCAACGGATAAAATAAAGCCAAGGCAACGGTAGTAAATAGCGTCCGTATTATCTGTTACCGGTGCATAGTTACATAATTATATCTTTGGCACGCAGGTCAGCAATCTCTTCGTTGCTTAAGCCGAGGAGTTCTTGAAGCACATATTGATTATGCTCGCCCAACAAAGGGGCATGGCCGAAGGGCAATTCGGTGTCGCTGATCTTCCAGGGCAGTCCGGCCAACAATAGTTCCCCCAGTTCGGGATGTTGAACCATGATAAAAAAATTCCGGGCCTGCAAGTGGCGGTCGGCATAGATATCTTCAGCGTCCCGTGAGGGTGCGGCAGCCAGTCCGGCCTTTAAAAATTCTTCGACCATCCAGTCCCGGTCTCTTTGACGGGTCCATCCTCCGATGATGTGATCCAGTTCCTTTTCATTTTTCTTTCGGGAGCCCCGCTCCTTGAACCGCGTGTCGTCGGCCAATTCGGGTTGGTTCATAACCCGGGTCAGGGCCTGAAATTCTTCATCCGTATGGATTTCCAAAGCCAGCCAGCGGTCCACCCCCCAGCACTTGTACATATTGTGCGGCGCATATTCAGGATGGGCATTGCCCTGCCGTTCGGGAATTATGCCGGTCATCAGGTAACCGAGCAATTGCTCCCCAATCAAACAGGTCGAGCCTTCGCATTGGGAATAATCGATAAACTGCCCTTCTCCCGTCTTGATGCGGTGATGGAGCGCGGCTAAAGTGACAAAGGCGGTGGTCACGGCATTGGTGATGTCCGTATGGCCGATAGAACCATGGGTGGGATGATCTTCAGGATAACCCGAAATGTAAGCAACTCCTCCAACACTTTGGTGAATCGTGGCAAAGCCGAGATAGTTCGTTTCCGGTCCGCCATGACCCCGGCCGGAAGAGGAAACAACAACCAGATCCGGTTTGATCTTGATCAGATCTTGGTAACCCAGACCCATTTTGGTCATGGCATCGGGCCGCATGTTGTCGATGACGATATCGCTCATGGCGGCCAGCCTCTTGGCCAGTTTGATGCCTTCCGGCTTGCTCAGGTCGAGGGAAACGCTCTTCTTGTCCCGGTTGACGGAATTGTAGCTCAATCCCTGGTTGGGCGGTACCTGGTGGGACTCCGGTTCCCACCGCGGCCACATGACGGCGCGACGAATAATATCCGTTCTTTTGTGTCCCTCCACTTTGATCACTTCGGCCCCGAGATTGGCCAGCATCATGGTGGAGTAGGGGCCTGCCCAGACCCAGGAAAAATCAAGGATCCGTATGCCCTGCAGCGGAAATTTGAGGTCTTGATATTCCTTGGTGGGATGGGCATCTCCCTTGGAATCCCGGTCGATAATTTCTAGGCGTATCTCTTCATTGTGCTGTCCCAGGAGAGGTGCCGGTCTGGATATCTCCGGCTTCGATGCGGACATGCGGTAAGGCCAACCGGCATACTTATATTTGCCGGCAACAGGGTGTTCAACCTCAGTGAAGTAACCCCGCACCTTATACTGTTCACTGTTCATGACGTCCTCGGCCGAGTTGATTGGTCCGACCGGGATGCCCGCTTTGGCCAACTTATGGTAAATTTCATTTTTCTTTTGCTGTTTCATCCAGGCATCCAACTTGGGGGCGATGTCCATCAGATGGTTGGCCCGAAAGACTCGATCATCCCAGCGATCGTCGGCCAGCCAGTCCGGTTTGCCCATCAGTTCCCGAAGGGCGCGGAAGTGGTGATCATCATTGGCCCCCAGGGTAATATAGCCGTCGCTGGTTTCCATCCTGCCCATGGCTGGCGGCCTGTCCGGGACCCGGCTCCAGTTAAAACCGTCGTATCGGTGGTTGTGCAGGGTTCCGGGAAGCAGGTTGATGACGCATTCCTGAAGAGAAATATCCAGCAGGTGTCCTTTACCGGTCTTCATTCTGCCTAACATCAAGGCCATGATGCCCACGGCGGCGTTCAGGGCACCATGATAGCCCACCTGGTAGCCTCCGAACTTGACCGGGGGGAAAGACAGGTCAAAGGATCGGGCCGGTATCAGATTGCCTTCACCGGCGGCTTGTATGAGGGTAAGCTCATCCCCCTTGGCCTTGGCCCGGGGTCCGGTCCGACCATAAGGGGTGATGGAAGCATAGATAAGCCCCGGATTCATCCGTTGCAGAACATCCCAACTGAGGCCCAAATTTTCGAAAAAATCCACAGGCTGATTATCAATAAAAACATCGGCCCAGAGGAGGAGTTTTTTAAAGGCCTCCAGCCCTTCCGGCTTTTCAACATCCAGGGTTATCCCGCGTTTGCTGGTATTGGCGTAAAGGAAAAGGGCGCTTTTTTCCGGGTGTATCCCGTCTTTCGGAAAAGGCCCGCAGCGGCGTGATGGATCGCCTTCCGTCGGTTCCACTTTGATAACGTCGGCCCCCAGGTCGGCCAACAACTTACCGCAATAGGGACCGGAGACCATCGTCCCATACTCCACTACTTTTATACCTTCTAGTGCTCTTCTTGACATATTCCTCCTGTTCATTAACAGGTTGCTGAAAAAGGCCCATCTACGGCGTTGCCATCATCCCTCGTCATTGCAGCGTACTTCTATGTACGCCTCATTCCTCGGAATTTCTGGTGCCTTATATCTGAACCTTTTTGAGCAACCTGTAATAAAGAGTTTTTCCGTTTCCTGTTAATCCTTAGGCATTTTCAAAGGTCATTTCGATGTATGGGGTTGGCTTTACCTCGAAGGCCCATTTAGCAGACTTAAATGACATTAGCATTAAATGATAAAAAAGGCAAACGATAATTGAAATTTAGGCGATAGGTTTGGTCCGATTCCACGGCCTATGTTAGGTTGCATTGTGCCAAGGGTGTCTGGGCGAGATTATTTCGACCTTACTCTTTAAAGCGGAAAATGGTTTTATAAAGTTTAATTATTGAGAACGTCCTCTTTTAATCATTGAAGTTAACGTATCACTCCCTGGCTCCCCAAATAGCCGTGCCTACCCGTATAATTGTGGCTCCCTCCTCAATGGCCACCTCAAAGTCAGAAGACATTCCCATGGAAAGATGGGTTAAATCAATTTCAGGAAATTGTTGTTGCCACTTTTCCCGGTGACGAAACAGCGAGCGATACCAGGGACGGGATTTTTCCGGATCAGGATCATAAGGCGGGATGGTCATCAAACCCCGAAGGCGCAAGGCCGGCCAGGCCACGCTTTCTTTTAATAAGTTAGGGACCAGTTCGGGAGTTATACCGGACTTGCTGGATTCTTCGGCCTCATTCACCTGAATGAGTACCTCGATGGTTTTCCCGGCCTGAAGGGCCTGACGATTTAATTCCTGGGCTAAATTTTGACTGTCCAGGGTTTCAATCATGGAAAACAATTTCAAGGCCAGTTTGGCTTTATTGGACTGCAAATGACCGATAAAATGCCAGGTCCCTTGATTGAGATATTCAATTTTTCTCTGAGCCTCCTGGATATAATTCTCTCCAAAATGGGTTAAGCCTTCCTGAATCGATGCTTGAATCCGTTCAACGGGAACGGTCTTGGTTACGGCGATCAGCAAAACGTCGTTCCGGTTTCTTTCCGCCCGAAGACAAGCCGACTTTATTCTTGCTTCAACCACTGCTATTGAATGAGCTATAGTGCTCATTTATTTTTTCTCCATTATTTTAATTGCGCATAGCTTAAAGTTGAAAGCCGATAGCTCATGGCTGATAGGAAGAATTGGTCATCATGAACCCAAACATTAAACGTTGAACCTTGAACGGTTTTTCAGCCAAGCTTAAAACCCGCATATTTGATTAAGGCTTCCAAAACCTCCATTACCGGAAGGCCCACGACATTGGTATAAGAACCTCGAATTTTCTTGACACAGAAAGCCCCCTTGCCCTGGATCGCATAAGCACCGGCCTTGTCTAAGGGTTCTCCGGTTTGGACATACCAGTCGATCTCTTTGACTGATAAGGATTTGAAACTTACCCTGGTAGTAGAACTTTGGATGATGTTCTGATTCATCTCTCGGTTTCTTAGGCAGAAACTGGTAATCACCTGGTGAGTTTTCCCGCTTAGGGTCTGGAGAAACCTTTTTGCTTCTCGGGAATTTTTAGGTTTACCCAATATTTTTTCTCCCAAATGGACCACGGTGTCGGCCCCTAAAACCCATTGTTTGGGAAAGACGGCGGAAACCATCTCGGTTTTTCTTCGGGCCATCCGTTTTGAAAATGACAGCGGTGATTCATTGGGTTCAGGTTCTTCCGGAATCTTGGTTGAAACGATTTTAAGACCAAGATCCAAATCCGCAAGTAAGGCCTTTTTTCTGGGTGAACCAGAGGCCAGGATAAGTAAGAAAGGAGATTCCATTGCAATTCCTATCCCATAGTTTGTCGTTGATTGTTCAGGATCATTATACTATTTTACAACGGCAGCTTAAAGGCCCGACAGGTATTTTCCAGGATCGCCTGACTTAATTCAGGCAGAGTGATGTTTCTAACCCGAGCCACGTGTTCTGCGGTGTGGACCAGATAGGCCGGTTCATTCCGTTTGCCTCTAAAGGGATGAGGGGAAAGAAACGGGGCATCGGTTTCCAGAAGCAGGGATTCGATGGGGGCCTGGCGGACGACCTCTTCCAACACCCCGCCTTTTTTGTAGGTGACGGCCCCGGTGACGGACAGAAAAAAGTTCAGATCCAAACACTGTTTAGCCATTTCCCAATCACCGGAAAAGCAATGGAAAACCCCCCCGACCTCCCAGGCCTTTTCCTCTCTTAAGATCGCCAGCACTTCTTCATGAGCCTCCCGGTCGTGAATGATGATGGGAAGATTCACTGACCGCGCCAAATGAATCAAATGACGAAAGGTTTCTTTTTGCTGCTTTTGTGGGGAAAGGTTGCGATAAAAATCCAGCCCGATTTCCCCGATGGCCACCACTAAAGGATCTTCGGCCAATTGAGATAATTGGGGTTGGGTTTCCGTTTTATAAGAGGCGGCATCATGGGGGTGGACGCCGACCGTAGCCCAAATATTTTTGTAGGTTTTGGCTAAAGCCACCGCCTGGCGACTGCTTTCGATGTCGGTCCCGATGGTGATGATTCCGGTTATCCCTTTGGCAAAGGCCCGCTCAATTACCTGAGGGCGATCCGGGTCAAATTCTTTCATTTCCAAATGGGCGTGAGAATCAATCCACATGTAAGGATCTCAACCGGGCAGAGTAGAAGTTTCTGATATTTTCCACTGTTATCCAAGGGTTCGGGAAGGAGCGATGATTAAAAAAGCTTGATTTTTATATCATACTTTATTAGACAAAGCCAATTTATTCCGATAAGACGAAATTATTTTGAAAAATATTTTTAAATATGTTATATGGCCTTCAACCTTAATGGTTTTCTTTGATAAGGCATAACGATCGCATTCCCCGTAGTTGCTTCAGGGAGCTTCAGAGTTCCTCCTTAGCTTTGTAGCCGGCAATCCTTATTGTTCAGAAAAATAAGAGAAAGGTTTTTATTGGGTGAAAAAAATAAGTATTAAGGGAACGGGTTGTTATTTGCCCGAAAGAATAGTACCCAACTCCTATTTTGAAAAGATTGTGGATACCTCCGATGAATGGATATTCAGCCGGACCGGTATTCGGGAACGGAGAATGGTCCTGCCCGGGCAGGCCTTATCCGATATTGCTACCCCGGCTTGTGAAAACGCTTTGGAAATGGCCGGCCTTTCTCCCAAAGATTTGGATCTGATTATTGTTGGGACCTCCACGGCAGATATGACTTCGCCTTCAGCGGGTTGTATGATCCAATATCGACTTGGTGCAAAAAATGCGGTTGCCTTTGATGTCAATGCAGCCTGTCCGGGGTTCATCTATGGTTTGACCGTTGCCCAAAAATTTATGCAGAACGGTTCTCATCAGCACGTCCTGGTCGTGGGGGGGGAAATCATTTCCCACCGGATTGATTATCAGGACCGGGCCACCTGTGTCCTTTTTGGCGATGGAGTCGGGGCTGTCGTTTTGGGCCATTCCAAAGGTAAAGGAGAAGGAGAAATCCTGGCTCTTGAGATCCATTCCGATGGGAATCTGTGGGAATTGCTCAATGTGCCCGGAGGTGGTTCCCGTAATCCCATTTCAATTCCTATGATCGAAGCCGGCCTCCATTATATCAAGATGCAGGGAAATGAAGTCTTCAAACATGCCGTTCGCTCCATGATCGATGCCTCTCGTAAGGCCATGAAATCCTGCGGTATTACCGCACACCAAATCGATTGGTTTATCCCTCATCAGGCCAATATTCGTATTATGGAGGCTGTGGCCAAACAGTTGAAGATTCCAAGGGGAAAAGTGATCGTTACCATTCATAAATACGGAAATACCTCTGTGGGCACCATTCCCACGGCCCTGGATGAAGCGGTTCGAAGCGGACAAATTCGAAAAGGAGATCTGGTCTTAGCCTCTTCCTTTGGAGCCGGTTTTACCTGGGGAGCGGCTTTGTTTCGATTTTAACAGGTTGCTGAAAAAGGCCCATCTACTGCGTTGCCCTTATCCCTCGTCATGGCGACGTACTTCTATGTACGCCTCATTCCTCGGGATTTCGGTCGCCTTGTATCTGGACTTTTTTGAGCAACCCGTAAAAGAGGGTTTTTCTTCATCCTGTTAAAATTTTCCCAAACAGTATAATGAGTAATTAGAGAGCATCAAACCTCGCTCATCTTGGCCTTGGTAGATACCTCGATGCCTTTAATAAAATATCAAAGGTTTAACAAATAGACTCCCTTATTCACCCCGTTACAGTATGAAAACTATTCGGCCCCTGGCAGCAAAATAGGGTCAATATTATTATGAGACCTTTAATAACTGAAAATTTTAAAGATAGGAGACCATGGGTGGCTTGGCTTGACAAGAGGGCGGAAGTATATTAAAGGCTATTATCTTTATCTTTTTTAATCTATGGAATGGATGATTTAATAGCTTTATCCCAATTTGATTTTATTTTGCCTGCGCATTTGATAGCTCAGGAGCCTTGTCCTCAGAGAGATCATTCCCAACTTTTAGTTCTGGATCGAAAGACAGGGGACCGGAAACATCAACGCTTTAATCAAGTTATCGAATATCTGTCTCCGGGAGATGTGCTGGTGGTTAACGATACCCAGGTAATCCCTGCACGTTTGGAAGGGAAGAAGAGGAGCGGTGGCCGGGTGGAATGTCTGATTTTGAATTATCCGGCCTTGGCGATTGACGAAACCTATACGAGCCCCTGTCTGTTTAAAGCCGGGGGAAAAATTCGGCCGGGGGAGAGAATTTATTTTGGTGATGATCTGGAAGGCGAGATACTGCCTCCTTCCCCAAATGGGACGGCCCTGATTCGATTCCGTTTTAAAGGGTTGTTTGATTCTGTTTTAAAAAAATTCGGCCGGGTTCCTCTTCCGCCATATATCCGTAGAGACGGCTGTGACGCCGGTCTTTGGGAACAGGATCGGAAACGCTATCAAACCGTTTATGCCCGACATCCAGGGGCGGTGGCAGCACCTACGGCCGGACTCCATTTTTCTTTCGACTTGATTGCAGCCCTTAAGAACAAGGGCATATTTTGGGTTCCCCTTACTTTGCATGTCGGTTATGGGACTTTTGCCCCCATCAAGACGGAAAAGATTGCCGAGCATAAGATGCATCCTGAGGTTTACAAGGTCTCGGCCCAGGCCGTCCAAGTGATACAGGAACAAAAAAAACAGGGAGGACGGATTGTAGCTGTGGGAACCACCAGCGCCCGGGTCTTGGAATACCAGGCCATGAAATATGGATTTGTTAAGGCCGAAGAGGGAGAGTGTGATCTTTTTATCACCCCGGGTTTCTCTTTTCAAATGATTGACGGATTGATCACCAACTTTCATTTGCCCAGGACTACCCTGATGTTATTGGTGTCCGCCTTTGCCGGACGGGAAAAAATTCTGAAAGCCTACCAGGAGGCCATTGAACGGAATTATAGATTCTACAGTTATGGCGACGCCATGTTGATTATCTAAACCATCAGCGAGCAGCGATCGGCAGACAGCCAAAAATAAAAGTTGAAAGCTGACCGCTGAAAGCTGACTGCTGAAAGCGAATAATGTTTTCTTTTAACTTTGAACATCAGGATGGCCAGAGCGGCGCCCGAACCGGAAGGATTTCCACGGTACACGGGGAATTTCAAACCCCGGTATTCATGCCGGTGGGCACGCAAGGGTCGGTGAAGGCCTTGACCCCGGAAGATCTTTTATCTTTAGGGGTTGAAATTATTCTGGCTAATACCTATCATTTGTTTTTGCGGCCGGGGCACGAAAGGATTGCCCGCCTGGGGGGGCTTCACCCTTTTATGCATTGGCAAGGACCGATCCTGACCGACAGTGGAGGGTATCAGGTTTATAGCCTGGGAGCCTTGAGAAAGATCAGCCTGGAAGGCGTTTCTTTTCGTTCTCATCTGGACGGCTCCAGTCATTTTCTGAGCCCTGAACTGACTATTCAAATTCAAGAGGACCTGGGATCGGACATCGCCATGTGCCTGGATGAATGCACGCCTTATCCGGTTACCTATGACTATGCCCGTTTATCCCATGAATTGACCCGGGACTGGGCCGTTCGCTGTAAACAGGCCCATCAAAAAAAAGAACAGGCCCTGTTCGGAATTATCCAGGGAGGTACTTTTAAAAACTTAAGAGAAGAGAGCCTCGAAGCCATCGTGAATATCGGATTTGACGGATATGCCCTGGGGGGCTTGAGTGTGGGGGAAGAGAAGGCTGCCAGGCAGGAAATCCTGGCCTATTTTTTGCCCTTGCTGCCGGACGAAAAACCCCGCTATCTGATGGGACTGGGTACACCGGAAGATCTGATCGAGGGCGTGGATCTGGGGGCTGATATGTTTGACTGCGTGTTGCCGACCCGTAATGCCCGCAACGGTATGCTCTTTACCCGGAGAGGTTCTATGAGTATCAAAAGGGCCGAATATGCCGAAGATGCCCAGCCCGTTGATCCGGATTGTACCTGTTATACCTGCCGGAATTATTCCCGGGCCTATCTTCGTCATTTATATGTTGCCAGAGAATTACTCTCTTACCGGCTGAATACGCTGCACAACATCCATTATTTTATGGAACTGATGCAGGCTGTGCGGGAAGCCGTGGCACAGGATCGCTTTCGGGAATTTAAGAAGGGATTTTATAACCTGAGAAAGGAGTAACGTTTATGTATCTGTTCACTGCCGTTGCCGAGGCCATGGGGCTTCCGGGTGGAGGATCCGGGGGATCCGGGGGATCCGGAGCAGGGGGATTTGCCGGATTGATCCCCTTGGTTTTGATGTTCGTGATTTTTTATTTTTTATTGATCCGGCCACAACAAAGGAAGGCCAAACAACATCGAGAATTGTTGGGCAATCTGAAACGAGGGGACTCGGTCATCACTAATGGAGGGATCTACGGACGGATTGCTGAGATTAATGATAATATTATCGTCCTGGAAGTGGCCGACAAGGTGCGTGTCAAAGTGGCCAGAAGTTTTGTTTCCGGCTTGGCCGGTACCGGACAAGATGCCCCTCAACCTACAAAGCCGGTTTAATGAAGTAGATAATGAGTTCAGAGTTGAGAGTTCGGAGAATGGTCTGTTCACTCCGAATTAATAACTCCGAACTTTTCGCGTAGGGACCATGGATCGCAAATCCCTTTATTATTGGCTGGCCTTGAACCGGATCGCCGGATTAGGAAAGGTCAGCTATGCCCGTCTTATTGAGAGATATGGATCTCCTGAAAAGGTTTTCCGGGCCGACCCTGTGGATTTGCAATCGGTCGAGGGGATGAGGAAGAATACCGCCCTGGCCATTGTTAAATTTAAAAGGACTGAAAAAATTGATCGGGAACTGGACGAACTGGAAAAGCAAAAGATAGAGGTTTTGACCTTAACCGATCCTCTCTATCCTTCTCTCCTGGCTCAGATCCATGATCCTCCCCCTTATTTATTTTACCAAGGTTCCCCTGCCGCTCAGGACAGTCAGTGCCTGGCTTTAGTCGGTTCCCGGATGGGGACTCCTTATGGGATCAAAATGACCGAACGATTGGCCTGGGGTTTATCTCAAAAAGGATTGACCATTGTCAGCGGGATGGCCCGGGGCATCGATACTGCAGCCCATCAAGGGGCCTTGATGGCCCAAGGCAGGACCGTGGCCGTGCTCGGTTCAGGTCTGGATGTTATTTATCCGTCGGAAAATAAAAAGCTCTATGATCGAATAGTTGATTTGGGTATGGTCTGTTCCGAATTTCCCCTGGGCACCCTTCCGGAACGCCAAAATTTTCCAATCCGAAATAGGATTATCAGCGGGCTGGCCTTGGGAGTGGTCATTGTTGAAGCTACACGACGCAGCGGCTCTCTGATTACGGCCCGGTTGGCTCTGGAGCAGGGGAGGGAGGTCTTTGCCGTTCCCGGAAGTGTCGAATCCTTTAAAAGTTCCGGAACCCATAGCCTGATCAAACAAGGGGCCAAGTTGGTGGAACATGCCGGGGACATTTTAGAGGAACTTCATTGGGAGGAATCACCCAACGAGGTTGCACCGAAAACAAAATCTAAAATCCCCGACAGAATTCCTTCTCTTTCTACGAAAGAAAAACAAATATGGGACCTCCTGGCCGACGGGTCCCTTCACGTGGATCAGATGGTCCGGCAGGCCGGGATAGGGATATCCCCGATGTTGTCTTTACTGCTGGAAATGGAACTCAAGGGCCTGATCAAACAATTGCCGGGAAAGATGTTCGTTCGCGGATAAACGGGGATTAATACTTGATACTGGATGTTGGATGCTGGATTGTGCCGACCTAAAAATTAAAATCAAGTATCAAGTATCCAGTATCAAGTATCGTTTTTTCTAACCTGGATTTTCGCAGCCAATGAAAAACAATTAACTCTGAGAATTATGGAAAAGGAATAATGGAAAAATCGTTGTTGATTGTGGAATCGCCTACCAAGGTCCGAACCATTAAAAAATATCTGGGTCCTGAGTTTGAGGTCAAGGCCTCTCTCGGGCATATTAAGGATTTGCCCACCAACCTGCTCGGAGTGGATATCGAAAATAAATTCAAGCCTGAATTTCAAATTATCTCCGGAAAAGACCGGGTGTTGAAGGAACTCAAACAGGCGGCGAAAAAGATTCGTCATATTTACCTGGCCCCGGACCCGGACCGGGAAGGAGAGGCCATTGCCTGGCATCTGGCCGAAGAACTGGCCGGCAAGGATAGAGAATTTCACCGGGTATTATTTCACGAACTTTCCCCCAAAGCGATTCAGGAAGCCCTGGCGCATCCGGAGGCGTTGAATGAACAACGCGTTCAATCCCAACTGGCCAGGCGCATTCTGGACCGTCTGGTGGGATACCAGATCTCTCCCCTGCTCTGGGACAAGGTCAAAAGAGGCTTGAGCGCCGGCAGGGTGCAGTCTGTGGCCGTTCGACTCATCTGCGACCGGGAACGGGAAATCCAGGTCTTTGTTTCCAAAGAATATTGGTCGATCACAGCAACGCTTCAGGCCGATCTTCCCCCTGACTTTGAAGCCAGACTGATCAAAGCCCAGGGGAAGGCCGTCAAGATCATCAACGAAGAACAGGCCCGGGAGGTCAGCAGCCGCCTGTCGCATGAGCCTTTCCAGGTTGCCAACATCGACAAGAAGGAACGCAAACGCAGTCCCTTGCCTCCATTTACCACCAGCCAATTACAGCAAGAGGCCTTTCGTAAATTGCGTTTTCCGGCCAAGAAGACCATGTTTCTGGCCCAGCGGCTCTATGAAGGGGTCGAGGTGGGGGATGAGGGCTTGATCGGTTTGATTACCTATATGCGGACCGATTCCACCCGGGTCTCCCAGGAGGCCCTGACGGCTGTTCGGAGTTATATCCAGGGCCAGTTCGGAACGGAATATGTACCCGGGAAACCCCATTTTTATACCAATAAAAAATCGGCCCAGGACGCTCATGAGGCCATTCGTCCGACTTCCATGAATTTAAGTCCGGATGCCCTGGCCCGCTTTCTGGATAAGGATCTACTGGCCCTCTACCGTCTGATCTGGAATCGGTTTGTGGCCAGTCAGATGAAGGCCGCCCTGTTCGATCAGACCATAGTGGATATCAAGGCCGGGGATTATTTACTTCGGGCTTCGGGCTCGGTCTTGCGTTTTCCAGGTTTTACGGCCGTCTATGAAGTTGGGAAAGATATTGTTTCTTTGGAAGAAGAAGAGGAAGAAAAAAAAGGACAGCTCCCCATGCTTCAGCTTCATCAGAAACTGACTTTGCTCCAGATCACCCCCAAACAGCATTTTACCCAGCCGCCTCCCCGTTATACCGAAGCCACGCTGGTCAAGGAGCTGGAAGAAAAAGGGATCGGCCGACCCAGTACCTATGCGGCCATCATCTCCACCATTCAGGATAAAGACTATGTCAAAAAGGAAAAATATTTTTTCTTTCCCACCGAACTGGGTTTTCTGGTCAATGATCTCCTGGTAAAAAATTTCCCTGAGATTCTCGATGTTCAGTTCACCGCCCTGATGGAAAACAATCTGGATCAGATCGAAGAAGGAAAACAGGAATGGACAAAGGTTCTGGGGGATTTTTATCAGCCCTTTGCCCAGACCTTGGACCGGGCTCGTGCGGAAATGAAACAGGTGCGGGGCAAGGGCGTAAAGACCGATATTGTCTGCCCGACCTGCGGCAAACCCATGACTATCCGCATTGGGAAAAACGGGCCTTTCCTGGCCTGTTCCGGGTATCCTGCCTGCAAACAAACGCAAAATTTTGTCCGGGATGAAAAAGGGAAGATCCAGCCGGTGACTGCAGAAACCTCTCAATCCGACCCTTCGGGAAAAGAATGCCCCCAGTGCGGGAAACCCATGGTGGTCCGCCAGGGACGGTTTGGATCTTTCTGGGCCTGTTCGGGTTATCCGGATTGTAAAGAAACGCAGCCGATTTCCTCCGAAGGGAAGCCGGCCGAGCTTTTCCCTCAGACGGTCAGCGACCAGGTCTGTCCCAAGTGCGGAGGCCCTATGGTGGTGAAAAAAAACCGCTTTGGAGGGACCTTTCTGGCCTGTGAAAAATACCCCAAATGTAAATCGACCCTGCCGGTGACCACCGAGTTTCCCTGCCCGATGTCCGGATGTTCCGGCATGCTGGTCTCCCGAGTGGCCCGCAGAAAGGGCATGAAATTTTTCGGCTGCAGCCGCTATCCGGAATGCAAATTAATGATCTGGGGAAAGCCGGTCATGGAACCATGCCCCCAATGCCAGGCCCCTTTTTTAGTGGAAAAGACGACCAAAAAAGACGGGACCATCTGGTCCTGCGCCAACAAGGAATGCGGGTATCAGCAGAAAAAAGGGGATGAATAGGGGAAGTCTTTCGGACCATTACTTCTGTTTGGATAACCATTCTTGTCGCCTATTGAGAAAGAAGCAATAACCATTATCGGCGGAGGCTTGGCCGGGTGTGAGGCCGCCTGGCAGGCGGCCGGGCAGGGGATCCCGGTCCGAATTCTGGAGATGAAGCCCCTTCGTTTTTCTCCGGCC
This sequence comes from Thermodesulfobacteriota bacterium, assembly GCA_049520575.1. GTDB lineage: Bacteria > Desulfobacterota > RBG-13-43-22 > RBG-13-43-22 > RBG-13-43-22 > RBG-13-43-22. The sequence continues at coordinate 22,934 of JBEKPQ010000004.1, forward strand.
CATAATTCTCCATTGTTGGCTGAGCTGGTGTGTAGCAATTCCTTTCGCTCTAAGGACCTGGAAAGTGCGGTCGGGCTGCTGAAAGAAGAAATGCGTCTTTTGGGGTCTCTGGTCATGGAGTCGGCCCGAGCCTGCCAGGTGCCCGCCGGAAAATCCTTGGCCGTGGACCGCGAAGGATTCGCCCGCTTCATTACCGATCGAATAACGACCCATCCTCTGATAAATACTATTGCCCGGGATGTGTCCTCCCTCCCCGACCAGGGACTGCTGATTCTGGCTACCGGCCCTTTGACCACCGATGAATTGGCTCAAAACCTCGGAGAATTGATGGGTTCAACTCATCTGCATTTTTACGATGCCATTGCCCCGATTGTTTTTCTGGATTCCATTGATTTAAATAAAGCCTATCGGGGGTCGAGGTATGGGCACGGCGGGGCCGACTATATCAACTGCCCCTTAAATGAAGAAGAATATCAAATTTTCCTGGAGCAACTCCTTCAAGCCGAACAGGCGCCGCTTCATTCTTTTGAGGAGCCTCGCTATTTTGAAGGCTGTCTGCCTATTGAAATCATGGCCGAGCGGGGAAGAGACACCTTGCGATTTGGCCCGATGAAACCGGTGGGGCTGCCCGATCCCCGAACGGGAAAAATCCCTTACGCGGTGGTTCAATTGCGGCAGGATAATCAAGAGGGGACCTTATTCAACATGGTCGGTTTTCAAACCAAACTCAAATGGCCTGAACAGAAACGCATTTTCCGCCTGATCCCTGGGCTGGAACAGGCGGAGTTCGCCCGTCTGGGCAGCATCCACCGCAACACCTTTGTCAATGGTCCTGAGGTGCTGCTGCCTACCCTGCAACTGAAAAAGGCCCTGAGAATCTTTCTGGCTGGTCAGATTACCGGTGTGGAGGGCTATGTGGAATCCGCAGCTATGGGGATTCTGGCCGGAATCAATGCCGGCCGCCTTTTTAAAGGTAAGCCGTTAATCACCCCACCGGCCACAACCGCCATAGGTGCGTTGACAGCCCATATCAGCCAACAACCCAAGAAAGATTTTCAACCCATGAATATTAATTTCGGTCTCCTTCCTACCCTTGAAGGAAAGGTCCCCCGTAGTCTTCGGGGAAAATCCTATGCCGAAAGGGGCTTGGCCGATTTGAAGGCTTGGATGTCCTTGGAAGGATTGAATTGACAAGAGGAGTGCGGAAAGGATCCTTTCTTATTATTCACCAGGGCGCCCTGGGTGATCTGATTCTGTCTCTGCCGGCCCTTTACTGCCTGCGTTTGTTCTATGAGGGCATCCCCTGGACCATGGCCGGAAACTTGGAGATCTTGTCTCTGCTTTATAACCGGTTCTATGCCCAGGAGATCATTTCCATCCATCAAAAAGAATGGGCCTGGCTTTATCAGGAAAAAACGGCCATTCCTGATCAATTCCGAACCTATCTGTCCTCCTTTCAAAAGGCCTATCTGTTTTCGGCCCATCAACCTGAAATACTAATCCAAGGATTGATCCGGGCCGGGCTGGCCAAGGTTTTGTGGATACCTTCTCTCCCGAGTGTTGAACAAGGTACATCTTTACAACTTTTACAAAGAAAAATCCTTGCATCCAAAAATATCCCTTGGATTGAATCCGGACAATATATTTTCCCTTCCCAGAAAGACCTTGGAGAGGCCCGTAATTATTTAACCCAGCATCTAAAGACTAAAAAAGACCAACCTCTCTGGGCCATTCATCCCGGCAGCGGCAGTCCTTATAAAAACTGGCCGTTGGAACGATTTTTAGAAGTCGCATTGGAGCTTTTAAACCTAAACCGGGTCAAACCCTTCTTTCTCCTCGGACCTGTTGAGGATGAAGACTCAAATGGGATGGGCGGGATGATAGAGGCCGCGGGATTTCCAATCATCAAAGAACTTTCCTTGCCGATGCTGGCCGGGGTCCTTTCGCATTGTACCGGTTTTCTGGGCAATGATTCCGGGGTTTCGCATCTGGCCGCCGCCTTGGGTTTGCCCGCAACGGTTCTTTTCGGGCCCACCAATCCATCCTTGTGGGGTCCCAAGGGGAAAACAGTCAGGATTCTGGCTTCTGGTATTCCTTGTGCTCCCTGTGACCGCAAAACCTGTCAGAGTTGTATTACGAAAGAATGTCTGGCTGAATTGACCGTCCGTCAGGTCTTGGAGGCCATAGAATATCTTTTATGATTTAATAAAAGGACAAACCCTCCGGCATCATCCTCGATAATATTCTCGGCGAGTTGATAATAGGCCGGGCGAAGGAATCGGGCGGGAAATTCATTGTTCTTAACCGTGCAATAAAGGACATTCTCAGAATTGATCCTTAAAGTTTCCGGGTCAAGGATTTCCTGGGATTCATCGTTTAAGGTAAGACGTATCTTTTCAGGTCCTTCAGGACTTTCCAAAATCCGGTCCACTTGTTGGACGACCAGAGGGGTGTCTTCCACCTCCAGATAACATTTCTGATTGTTGAGGTGGACGATGAATAGGCCGTCCTCCGTCTTCTCCAGGCTTTGGATCATCCATAGAAAGATGGCCCGATGGATGATCTCTGCCCCCTCATGATACCATTTCCCTTCCTTGCTGACGAAGATCATGCAGGGAGGAAGTGATGTTGAATTCTCAACCATAAGTCTCCAATAAAAATAATTTTTTCCCGAAGTTAACTTAGCTCAAAAAAACTGTTTCCGGTTGGCTGATCAAAAATGCTCAAATACAAGGCGCCCTCATTCTGAGGAATGAGACGTACGTAGAAGAACATTGCAATAAGCCTGCCCCGCCAAAAGGCGGGGAGGGATGAGTACAATCCCGCCACAGGCGGGATTGGTGGGCGACTAATTAGAAGTTCTTCTTGCTGTCCAATATGAAGGTTACCGGACCATCATTGATCAGGGACACATCCATCATCTCCTGAAACCGGCCACAGGCCACAGGAATCCCTTTTTGCCGGGTTTTTTCGATAAACAAATCGTATAAGGGTTGAGCCGTTAAAGGAGGCGCCGACTCCGTAAACGAGGGCCGTCTGCCTTTCCGGCAATCGCCCCAGAGGGTAAACTGTGAAACCACCAATAAGGCCCAGCCAATATCGATCAATGAAAGATTGAATTTTTCTCTGGCGTCAGGAAAGATTCGCAGGTGAACGCATTTTTCCACCAGATAATCCACGTCGGCCTCGGTGTCTTCCTTCCCTACGCCCAGAAAGACAAGAAGTCCTTTGCCGATTTCACCGACGGTCTCGTCGTTAACCGTTACCCGGGCTTCTTTGACCCTTTGAATGACCAGCCGCATTTCATATTTCCCATTATTAAAAATATATTATCTTTTTTAGCACCCGGCTTAAATACCGGGTACCGGCCATGATATTTTGAGCCGGGTCAAAGGGAACCTAAACGCTGTGAGACCGACGGGCCAAGGTTTGATTAATCCCCCAGCAACAACATCAACCAGGGCATGGGATTTCTTGTAGTTACAATACTGACAAATTGAAGCGGCATTCCTGAATAACTGCCTCCCCAGGTCATGGTGTGATTACTATAGTCCCAGGTGTCGTGGATATAGACCGTATTGCCAGAATCGTTATAACCAACGCCGACGATAGTATTCCCATGGAGGCCAAGCATCACAGGTCGGCCAGCATCAATCTCTGCCTTGTACTGGGCAAAAGAAAATCCTCCAGCATACTGATTATCTGTGACCTGATTATAACAGGTGGTTGCCGTATATCCCCTGGCTTCATAAAAAAGTTTCATCCCGTAAGTCCCATCATAGTTCTGGATACTATGCTTTACCATATCACTACAGGTTAGAATTTGTGATGAAGGCCAAACATAGAATGTTGTTCCCCCATCAGGGTTGCCATAGGCGGACTGACTGGTCTTCATATAATCACCAATCGCCTCCCCCCAAGCGTGCTGCGCCCAGTTGCCGATATAGGGGTCCAGAGAAACACTCTCATACTGAACCCAATAATCGTCAATGGAGCCGCGCGTAGCCCGGCCATCAACCCCATTATGGGAGGCGGCTAACGGGAGATTGGGATACGTTTTGTACCCATCCGACCAAGTGGGCCAAGAACTGTTATCCAAGGGCATAACGCCGCCATTGGTGGGCCCGGTGTACATGTTCGGATACCCGTTCCGGTCATAATAGCCGGCGATCATCGCCGCAGAAACCGCAGAACTTCCGAAGACCCAGGTAAAAGCGGGGACAGTCAGAGTGTTGGTGCCCATTTTCGGGTTGGGTTCGGGCAGGGCAACTGCTGCGCGCTCAAGCTCATAGCCGCGGGGGGGAGTCGGTGGGCCATTAATTATTTGTTTAACGAGACTTGTTCCGTCGCTATATTTTATGGTCTGGGTGCTGAAATATTTATTAATCTGTTGCAAAGGGCCTTGCGAGATTGGGATGGGAGGATTTAGGTTTGCTTCCGGGAGTATCTCTTTCCCCTGGGCGTGGGCAGCAGGTAAGCCGACGACCACAAAACAGAGAAACAATACTATCCCGACTAAAGCAGTCACTGTAAATATTTTGCGCATCCGGGTAAGAGACGTCGTGACCATTTTCTTCCTCCTAAAGCTAAAGTCATGACCAGCGGAAGTACCTGGGTCTTGCTATGGGGCCCTCGAACGGTTCTCGGTCTACTATAGAATTCTAATTCAACTCGCTTTTTTCCAAGTTTTTCCTGATTTCTGATCCTCTCTAACTTGCACCTTATTATTAACAACAATCAATTTAAGATAGGATCACTCATTAAAAAGTCACTGTCCATGTGGGAGAGGGTCAGGTTATATTGTTTACCTTTTCACCTGCTTCCAAATCATTATAGGATTGCTACCAACCCTCAAACCTCGTTTCTAAGAAAGGGAACGGTTTGACCCATTTTATGTTCTGCAGGATAAATATGACATTATTTGATGTGCGGATTGCTGATTGGATATATTATTTAAAATATTAAATGGGTTATGTCAATAAAAATTCATCAACTTTTATTTCCCCTTTTTCTTGATCCTATTTAACCGATCTGAAAACATTTTTCGGAGTTTTTCTAAAGAGACAGATTTTTAAGCAGGATCTCTACCAAATGAGTTTATTTGGAATTTTTTTGACGACTGTTTCGTCATATGACATCAATTTTGACGATGCCGATTATGGCATCGATGGGTGATATGCCAGATGCAGCCTGGAATGTAATGTCGCTTTGCTCTTGCCATTTGTTTTTACAATTAATTGGTCAGAGATTCACAAATTTCTGTGCATTTCAGCCAAGGGGCCGTTTTGCTTTTGATAAAAAGGGGAAGATTTTTAGGGGGAAATTATAGGTGGACACTTATTATTGATTAGTGTACACTTTATCCTAAATGTTGCATAAAAAACAGGGCAAAGCTCAATATTAATCACTAACCAAACTGAAACTTGAGAAAAATTGAAGTCATTCAGAAATTCAGTAAAAGTGGAATCCTGTATTAGTAAATGCCCCTGTTTATTACCCGTTGGGAAAGCCGTATGATACCTCATCTCCGGTGTTGTCAAGGGCTCGCAGTACCTTAGTACGGCTTCGCCCTTGAAGCCTTGGTTCTGCGGCATCCTCGGCTTTTGCAACATTTAAGATTACCTTAGCTTTTAGGATTAGGGGGTAAGAAAATGGAAATAAATAGTAAAGAAGCCAGAAGCAAATTGAGTTCCCTTCTGGATAGGGTGGAAAAAGGGGATGAGATCGTTATTCTCCGCCGGGGGGAAAAAGTTGCCCGTTTGATTCCATCTCTGACCGAAGGGAGAAAGTTGCCCAGCTTAAAAAAATTCCGATCTTCAATCCGGATCAAAGGGGAATCTTTAAGGGCTATGGTATTACGCCAAAGAGCAGAGGAACGCTATTGAATTTTTACTTAGACACAAGCGTTCTTGCAGCCTACTACTGCCCGGAGCCCTTAAGCGAAAAGGCCGAGGAGTTTGTCTTGAATCATTTTCGACCTGCCATTAGTGCACTGACAGAAGTTGAGTTTTGCTCGGCCATATCGAGGAAAATAAGAGAACGGGGACTTAGCCAAAGGGATGGTGGACGAATTATTGCCAAATTTCTGGCTCACATAGATGGCCGTCTATATATGAATCTGCCTATCGAACCCCATCATTTTCGTTTGGCCAGAGAATGGATCAGCCTGTTTAATAACTCATTAAGAAGTCTCGATGCGATCCATTTGGCTATTACTTCCTCTCGAGAATATATTTTCGTCACGGCCGATAAAGGTCTATCGAAATCAGCAGAAGGTTTAGCCATAGAAACGATTCTTTTATAACCCTAATCGTTGCTAAAAAAACCAGGAAAAAGGCCTATGGGTTCTGAAATTCATTCTTTAAATTCTGAACAACTTCCTAAGATCCCCCTTACTTTAGAGGGCATTTCCACCCGGTTCATCCGAGAAAATCTGGTCGTCCCCTTGGAATACAAGAATAATGTTTTGAAAGTGGCCCTTGGCCACCCTGAGGACAAGGCGACCATTGATGCCCTGCAGGTAGCCCTTTCGGCTGAGGTGATGGTTTATGCAGGAGCCCCGGACCTGATTACCGAATATATTGCCAAGTATTACGGTCAGGAAGCTCAAAATATTACCCGGATCATCGAAGACATCGGGACCGACAACCTGGAATTCCTGAAAGAAGAGGAAGAGGATATTGGTCACCTCAAAGACTTGGCCTCCGAGGCCCCGATCATCAAACTGGTCAATATGGTCATCAGCCGAGCCGTGGAAAGTCGGGCCAGTGATATTCATATAGAACCTTTTGAAGACGAACTCAAGGTCCGTTATCGAATCGACGGGGTTTTACACGACATAGAATCCATTCCCAAGAAACTTCAAGCCGCTATTCTCTCCCGCCTGAAGATTATGGCCAAGCTCAATATCGCCGAGAAAAGACTTCCTCAGGACGGCCGGATCAAACTTAAGGTGGCGGAGAAGGATATCGAATTGCGGGTATCGACCATCCCCGTTCTTTATGGTGAAGGGGTGGTGATGAGGATCCTTCAAAAGGAAGGGATTACCATCGACCTGAACCTTCTGGGATTTTCTACACAAACCCTGACGACTTTTAATCAACTGATTAAAAAACCCAACGGCATCATTTTAGTCACCGGACCGACCGGCAGCGGAAAGACCACTACCCTGTACGGGGCTCTGGACAAGATCAACACCCCGGACAAGAAGATCATCACGGTGGAGGACCCCATAGAATACCAGCTTAAAGGGGTAAATCAGATTCAAATGAAGCCGCAAATCGGGTTGAATTTTGCTAATACGCTGAGGCATATCGTTCGTCATGATCCCGATATCATTATGATCGGAGAGATCCGAGACCTGGAGACGGCCGAGATCGCCATTCAATCGGCCTTGACCGGACATCTGGTTTTTTCCACCCTGCACACCAATGACGCCCCCAGTGCCATCACCCGATTGCTGGACATGGGGGTGGAGAGCTTTTTGCTTTCATCGACCATCCGCGGCATCTTGGCCCAGCGCTTAGTGCGGGTCATCTGTCCGGCTTGCAAGGTTATTGATCCGGCCCCGGCAGTTCAGGAGGAGCTGAATCACCTCCAGATGGGCAAGATCGACACCCTGTATAAAGGAACCGGGTGCGAACAGTGCGCCGGAACCGGTTATTTTGGACGGATCGGGATCTTTGAATTGTTTCTGATCGATGATTCCATACGAAGAATGATCCTGAAAAGCTCCGATGTCATTCAAATAAGGGAGGAGGCCAGAAGAAACGGCATGAAGACCCTGTTGGAAGACGGGCTTGAAAAAGTGAAGGCCTCTTTGACCACTTTACCGGAAGTGCTCCGGGTCACTCAAGAGGTCTAATGGCCGTCTTTTCTTACCGAGGGACCAACGCTGAGGGGACTATTATCGAGGGGGCTATTGAAGCCGCTGATGAACAGGCCGCCGTTGAGCGTCTTAAAAATTCCGATATCATTCCTTTAAAGGTCTTCGCCTCCGGGAAAGGCCTCCAAGAACGTTTTGCCCTGTTTTCCCATAAACCCGATATCCTGGGTTTCACTTCCGAGCTGACGGCCCTTTTAGAGGCCGGTCTGCCTTTGGACCGGAGTCTGAATATCCTGGCCGGTATTGCCGAAAGCAAAGAGAATCAGGACCTGATCCGGTCTATACTCCAAACGATCCGGGGTGGGAGTTCCTTTTCGGATGCCCTTCAGCGGCACCCTAAAATATTTTCGAGACTTTATATCAATATGATCAAGGCCGGAGAGGCGGGCGGGGTATTGTCCATAGTATTAGAGAAGCTGACGGAGTTTTTGGAATCAGCCCAGGAACTCAAAGAACAAGTTTTGTCCTCGATGATTTACCCGATTATTTTGCTTTCCACCGGGGGACTGTCGATCATTATCTTACTCACCTATGTCCTGCCTAAATTTTCCGTCATCTTTGCTGAAATGGGAAGTTCACTGCCCCTTTCGACAAAACTTCTGCTTTCCTTCAGCCAGGGTTTGAAAACCTACTGGTGGGTAGCCCTGATTTTGATTGTTTTCGGCTGGCTCCTTTTCAGGACCTACACCAAATCGGAACAGGGCCGATTTCGCTGGGATGGTATAAAGCTTAAATTGGTGGGAGATATAATCCGTAAATTGGAGACCGCCCGTTTTTGCCGGACCCTGGGCACCCTGATCAAGAGTGGGGTCCCATTGCTCCAGGCGATTAAAAATGCACGAGACGTAGTCACTAATCAGGCGATTGCTTCGGCCCTGGAAGAAGTGTCAACCGGGGTGAAAGAAGGCAAGGGCATGGCCCTGCCGCTTTCCGCTTCCAAGGTGTTTCCCCCCCTGGCCTTATCCATGATCAAGGTGGGGGAGGAGACCGGTCAGTTGGATGATATGTTGTTGAAGGTGGCGGCCACTTATGAAAAAAGTTTACGGGTCTCCATAAAAAGATTTATCAGCTTTCTGGAACCGGCGATGATCTTGGTGATGGGGCTGATCATCGGTTTTATTGTTCTGTCCATGCTCATGGCTATTTTCAGTATCACGGATCTTCCTTTTTAATAAGAAGGATTCAAGTGAAAAGGTTAAATTCGATCTTGAGGTTAATTTTTAAAAACTCGAATCCTCGAATCCTCGAATCCTCGAAACCTTCCCCATATTTTAAAAACGAGTCGGGATTTACCCTGTTGGAATTGATCATTGTCTTGTTGTTAAGCCTGCTGATCCTGGGATTGGTGACAGTCTATTTTGCCAACCTTTTGTCTTCGGTCAAACTCCAGGCAACGGCCAGGGAATTTTCAGCCACACTGAGACAGGCCCGTGATTTGGCCAAAATTCATGGGGAACAACAGGGATGGTCCGTTAATCTGGACTCGAAAGAATATGGAATAGAAGGGCGACAGGTCAAGAAAATCCCTTCCCATTTGGAACTCAAAATAGTAGATTCAACGGGTGAAGAGGTTCGGAGCGGGCAATATCGGCTGATTTTTGATCCGAATTGGAGCATGGACAGCGTCCAATTTCAATTGTCCAATAAAAAAAAGGCCATAAGAATCGAGCTGGATCCCTTACTCGGGGCAGTAGTTACCCGGTGAAGCGAGAGGTTTGAAAAATGTCCCTTTTTGCCCAATCTCTTTGTCAGACTCAAATTTTAATCCTCGAAATACTAAATGTATTCCTGTGGTTAAAATTTTCGTCTTCCTTGACCTTGAACAAAATTGAACCTTTTTCAAGGCTCTCGAAACCTATTCAGACAAACAGAATCGAAATCGAATATTGAACATTGAATTGCGAACAATGTATATCGAAAGAAGGCTGAATTGAAGCTCCTGAATAAAACGGCCGGTTTTACCCTGCTGGAGGTTTTGGTTGCCCTGGCCCTGCTGGGAGTGGCCGTCACCGTCGTTTTACAGCTTTTTTCAGCCAACCTTAGATCCATTTCAGCTTCGGAAGAATACGTGGCCGGTTCTTTGGAGGCCCAGTCCAAGATGAGAGAGGTTCTGGAAGACAAAGAAGTTTCAGAAAGGACTTGGAATGGGATTACGAATAACGGATATCGATTTCAGGTTTCTGTTTCGGATACCTTGTCGGAGAGGTCGGAAAGCCTCCCGGTGAAACTGATGGAAATAGAAGTCAAGGTTTATTGGACTCAGGGGAACAAGGAAAAATTTTTGACCCTGAAGACCTTGAAGATGGTTGAAAAACCGGTATGATTCCAAACCAGAGGGTTCCAGGAGTCGAGGATTCAGACGGTCGGCTTTGCCGACCTAAAAGGAGGCTTCCATTCGGAAGCCGGACCGCTCGACTTTGTCGAGCTTTTGAAGAGGCTCCCTCTTGGGAGCCGATCTGTCGAGCTATAAAAAGGTTCCCGTACGGTCGGCTTGGCCGACCTAAAAGGGAGGCTTCCGAATGGAAGCCGGATCGGGGAACCGCCGGATTCAAGTGAATTCATTCATAACTGAAAAAAGATTTAAGAGGAATAACCTCGGCTTCACCCTGCTGGAACTCATGATCTCCATCGCCATCGTCGGGATTATGGTTTCCATCCTGGTGGCCGTATTGAGACTGGGGTTCCGTTCCGTCGAAGCCGGAGAAAAAAAGATAGAATCCCTGGAACGGGTAAGGGCCTCTGTAAACCTGATTGATGCCCAAATACAGTCGGAAATTCCTTTGACCGCAGTAGAAAACGGGGAGACAAAATATCTTTTTACAGGACAGCCTGCGTTGCTTGAATTTTCTACCAATCATTCCATTTGGGGAGGCGAGACAGGGTATGTGGTCGTCTCCTACCGGGTGGTTGAAGGAGAACAAGGGAAACGCACGCTTTGGGCCTCAGAAAACGGGGTAGGGCAGGAAAACAAAAAAGAGATAAAACTCTTGGACCTTTTTGATGAGATGTCTTTCGAATATTTTTATCAGGATCTGACTGAAAAAGAAGGGAAATGGATTGATGAATGGACCGAGGCCACTTTTCTGCCGAAGAAGATCCGCCTTCACCTGATCAAAGACAGGAAAGATCTTTCCATGATCCTTCCCATGAAAACCGGATCGGGTTTGACGTCCATCCAAATTAAGTAAGATACAATAGGTTCAATTAGGAATCGTTAAAGGGATGACATTGAAAAGTGAAAAGCACATAACGAGTATTGAATATTGAATCATAAATAACTTATATTGAATGTCGGAGATCGAAAATTTTGTAATGAATAGAAGAGAAATGACGTTAAGGGAAAAAATGACCGGGAATCAAAGAGGCATTGCCTTGCTGACCGTTTTATGGGTTTTGACGGTCCTGATGGTCATTGTTTTTTCATTCTCCTATATGGCCCGGACCGAGACCCTTTCCACCTTATCCTTCAAAGAGGGGATGGAGAAAAGATTCCTGGCCGAAGCGGGGGTCGAACGAGGGGTTTATGAGCTCTTTTACAGACAAAAAATGCAGCCTTCCATAATTAAGGACCTGGTTGAAGGCGGGGAGATGTGGAAAATAGATGGCCGCCCTTATTCCGGTCAATTAGGGGATGGAAACTATGTCGTCAAGATAACAGATGAATCAGGTAAAATAAATATTAATTCGGCCCCGGAGGTAGTCCTCAGGAAGCTTATCGAGATCTTGGGTATTGAAGGGATAGACATAGATACTGTTGCGGACTCCATAATGGATTGGAGGGAAAAGGGTGATTTGCGCCGTCTGAATGGGGCCAAATCCGACTACTACCTTTCGCTGCCCAATCCTTATAAAGCCAAGAATGCCGATTTTGATACCCTGGAGGAACTCTTATTGGTCAAAGGGGTCACCCGGGAACTCCTTTATGGGGATGGGGGAAAAAGGGGTTTAATCGAATTTTTGACCGTCCAGGGAAAAACGAACCAGATCAACGTCAATGCCGCCCCTAAAGAAGTCCTGATGGCCTTTCCGGGGATGACGGCGGATATGGCCGAAGAAATTATCAGCTACCGGCAAAAACAAGAGATAAAAAACATCCAGGAAATCGGCGGGTCCTGGGTCAATATTCAGGCCTTGATTGGCCTCTATATGCCTATCAGTTATGGCATCAATAGCAATACGTTCACAATTGAATCATCAGGATACAGAGAAAAACCGCAATCCGGCTATGCGGTCAGGGCAACAGTTACTCTCTTGACAAATAACCAATATCAAATACTTTATTATAAGACCCCGGTCCATTTGAAACAGGATGAAATTTCTTCACAATAACAAGGAGACAGTCAGCGCCATCCGGTCGGCTTTGGAGAAAATGGGAAAAGCCCTCGGAAGGGTGTTGTTTTTAAGCCCGGCGGACGACAGGATTTCCTTTAAAAAAACCCTTTGCCTGTCTATTGAAAAAGGGAGGGTATCTGTTGCCTTCGGTTCCCGCTTTCTTTCCAGAATAAAAATGAAAGGATTGAAAGAATATCCTTTTCCCGAAGCAGACTATCCTTCGCCGGAGTTTTTAACCTCCAGCCTCAGTTTAGCCAGGGCCGAACTGAGGGCGGAGGGCTGCCGTTTGACCTTGAGCCTTCCCAAGGCCTGGGCGGTCGTTAAAACAGTAGAATATCCTTCCAGCATATTGGAAAACATTTCCAATGCTATCGCCTTTGAACTGGATCGGATAACTCCCTTTACTCCCGAAAGTGCCTACTATGACTTTAGGATTCTAAAAGAAGAAGAGGGGAAGGTAAATATCACGGTGGCTGCGGTCAAGGCCGATTTGTTAGAACCTTATCTGAAAGCCATTAAGGAAAGAGGGTTCAAGATCGATCAAATTACGGTCAACCTACTGGGATTGAGTACCCTGTCCCGGTATATTCAAAAATCAGATCAGGTACTTTTTGTTGGAATAGATGAAAATCAATTTGAGGGGTTGTTTTTTTCGCCTGATGTTGACCTGAAAGTCTTTTCCGGAACTTTTCCGGACGCAGATGAAAAGAGAAAAGCAGGACTGATCCGTCAGGAAATTGAATTAGTAAAATTGGCCTCAAGGGAAACGGATTCCTTGAAAGAAGTTGTTTTCTTCCTGAAAGATAAAAATCCATCTCTGAAAAAATTGATCCCTATCCACATAGAACGACCTTTTCAATTTTTAGATGAATCGGAGATGCGCCTTGGACCAATGGAATTGGGGAGAAAGCCAATTCCTTATGCCGCTGTCGGTGGGATGCTTGAATCCTTATGGACCAAGTCGCTGGGCCTTAATTTGCTGCTTAAGGGGGTTCACAAAAAGTCCAAGCCTCCCTGGGTGATCACGGCCTTTTTGATTTTGGCCTTGGGTGTTTTATTGGGGATTTATTGGGGCACCCCGATTGAATTAGAAAAGAAAAAACTTCAAAACATAGAAAACCAGGTTGCCTCAAAAAAGGTGGAAATAAAAAAAATCGACAGCCTTAAAAAAGAAATCGAAACGGTTTATGCTGAAATTAACCTTATCCACGACTTCAAACAATCAAAACCTCTGGGTTTGAATATATTGAAGGAACTTACTCTGCTGCTGCCCAAAAATTCATGGCTGACAAGGCTGAGAATTTCCGAATCCCAGATCAATTTAGAAGGCTATTCTCCTTCGGCCACCTCACTGATTCCAAGGCTGGAGGGATCGAAACTCTTTCAGAAGGTGGAGTTTTCCGCCCCAACCTTTAGAGACCCGAGACAGAATATGGATCGTTTTCAGATCAAAATGGAAATTAAAGGTCCGTCTGATGAAAAAAAATAGAATTTTTATCTGGGCCATTCCTGTTTTGGTGATCCTGATGGGACTGGTCATTTATCAATACGGCTTCCTTCGGATCAAAGAAGAGTTGAACCTGATTCGTGAGGAACAAGAAAGTAAGGCCAAAACCCTTCAAAAATACCTGGCCATCATTGCCGAGAAACCCGATCTGGAAAAAAGGCTCATCACCATTAAAGATCAAAGAAGGGCTGAAACGGCAAAACTGATGGAAGGAGAGACTTTCTCTTTAGCCGCGGCCGCTCTTCAGGACATGGTCAAGGGCATCATTACCAGCAGAGGCGGCATTATATCCAGTGAAAGAATAGGGAAGGAGGAAGAAATCGTCTCCGGGCCTTCCGGGCCCAAAAAAGAGGAATCCAAAGGACCGAAAACGGAAAAGGGTTTCAAAGTCAAAAAAGAAAAATACGAAGACAAAAGACGATTTAAGGTCGTTAGTGCGAGCTTTGATTTTACAGCCCCCGATACAGGGGCTTTAAGGGACATTGTTTTTTTTGTCGAGACCAGGACGCCTTATCTGGTGATCAAAGAGCTTGATTGCCGGGTCAGAAATTTCCGGGAACCGAGGGAACTCATGGTCAAACTGGATGTCTCCGCCTTGTATGGAGGCAAATAAAATGGATCTGATTCGGGTCTTAAAAAATTTTAATGTGTTGAACTGTATCCTGATCATCGTTTTTTTAGTTTTCCTTTTTGGTTTCCTTCTTCCCCGGGTGGATTCGGATGTTGTTTATGTTCCTGCCCTGATTAAAAAGAAGCCGGTTGAGAAGAACCCCAACGAATCCTTGAAAACCCAATCGCCCCCACCCCAAGAATATAGGGATATTGCCGACCAAAATATTTTTCATCCGGAACGTATTATTCCGCCCGAAAAAAAACCGGAGGCCCTCCTTCCCAAACCTGAATTTGTCCTCTTCGGAACCTTAATAACCCCCAATTTGAAAGTGGCTTATTTGGAAGACAAAAAGGCCCCGGTTTCAACCCCCGGCCGGGGGCAGAGACAAACCGCCTTAATGATTGGAGAGTCGTTAAGCGGTTTCAAGTTGAAGGAGATCATGACCGATAAGGTAGTGATGACCCGGGGAGATGAAACCCTTCAGGTTTTCCTGCAAGAACCAGGTTCGTCCAAGGCCAGGGGAACAACCCCGGGGCCCAAATCGCCGGTTCCCGCCCCCAGACCGGCGGTTCCGCTCCCCGATATATCGCCTCCTAATCTTCCATTTCCCCCACCGGAAAGTATTGGACCTTCATCTCCTGCTCGCGTGCAACGTCCCCTGCCTCCCGGCCGAATGCCAAGGATTCCTTCGCCTAGCGAGATGCCAATCCCCCCCATGCCCCCACCCATGCCTGGTTCTTAACGACCCTCAAAATTTGGTTCTTCTCCCAATGGGTTGGTCGAAAGGGGTCGAGGATTCAAGGATTCAAGGGATTGTTTTTTAAAAGAGCTTTTCTTAATGATCGTTAAGGTGATTATCTGAAGGTTTCTAAGCCCAGGTAAGGCGATAAAGGAGATGTTTACGAGGTGATTATTTTTTTGGGTTTTGTTTGGATTTCCATATGTTGTCATCCGTTAACTGTCCCTCTTCACTTGGCCTCCTTTTTTTCTTTTTGAGGGATTAATTCTTCTATTTTAATCTGGTTTTTAAAACTCTTATCCAACCGGTGTATGTAAAAATCGGTCAGATTCTCGGCCTCTTTTTGATTTTTGACCACTCTGGGTGTAAGTAATAAAATGATTTCAGTTCGGGCGAAGGTGTTATCCGTATAACCAAAAAGATATCCGAGGATGGGGATCTGACTTAGAAAGGGTAACCCGGATCTGGTCCGGCCTTTATTTTCTTGTATCAGTCCGCCAATGACAATGGTCTGTCCGTCCTGGACTACCGTATAGGTGGAGGCCTGTCTTTTGGTAAATACCGGATATTCGGATCCGGCGATATTTTGGAAAGCATAATCTGAAACCTCCTGGTTGATCTCCAGGGACACCAGCCCGCTGTCATTGATGTTCGGTGTTATTTCCAGGATCACACCGGTATCTTTATATTCCACGGATTGGCCGGTTGTTGTGGTGCCTATTACGGAAGTGACAATAGGGACCTGACTGCCGATCTGGATCTTGGCCTTCCGGTTATCCGCAGCCAGGATATGGGGGGAGGCCAGGACATTGGTTTTTCCTTGGGTAGCCAAAGTATTTAAGAATCCCTGGACCAGTCCGGTTTTGTCGATTCCCAAAAAAGAAAATCCCCCTGGCGGGGTGGTTGTTGTAGAACCGGATGAGGTAGTGGTAGTCGTAGTCGGGATAAAACTTCCCGTAATATTAGCAAAACCTTGACCCATCATTGCTTTTAAAGACCACTCCAACCCAAATTTTAATTCATCGGATAAGGTAATTTCAGCAATGAGCACCTCGATCATCACCTGTCTCGGGACCTGATCCAGCTTTTTCAAGGTTTCCAAGATAAGAGCATAGTCCTCGGGTGTGGCCAAAATGACCAGTGAATTGGTAATCTTATCGGAAAAAATCTTGGTAATTTCAGAAACCAGGGCCTCTCCGCCCATTGAAGCACCAATGGTGGTCTGGGTTTGAGGCGTGAAGGCAGGTGTGGGTTGGGCTCCGGCAGTTACCGATTTGGACGATGTTGTGGATGTTGTTGTGGATGTTGTTGTGGTTGTAGAGGATTTCGCTGGGGCTTTTGCCC
This sequence comes from Thermodesulfobacteriota bacterium, assembly GCA_049520575.1. Classification (GTDB taxonomy): domain Bacteria; phylum Desulfobacterota; class RBG-13-43-22; order RBG-13-43-22; family RBG-13-43-22; genus RBG-13-43-22. The sequence continues at coordinate 39,354 of JBEKPQ010000004.1, forward strand.
CAAGGAATATCTGTTGCAGCAAACTGGCCAGGTCATCGGACTTGGCATTTTGAACCGGATAGACAAAGACTTGAGGTTTTATTTGTTTGAGCCGTTCGCTGTCAAATATTTCGACTAATTGCAGGAGTCTTTTTACATTGGCATCCGTATCCACCAGAATGAGATAGTTTATTTTAGGCACATCCACAATCACCGCATTCGTGGACAGAAAGGGGGTCAGAACCTTGACCATTTCCGTAGAGGTAACAAATTTTATAGGAACGACTTGAAGCAATCCCAGGCCCTGCAAGGTTACCTTGTCCGGCTCCCGTCCAATCTTAACCGGGGCCGGTTCTCTGGGCATATCGGCAATAGGGATAATGCGATAAAGTCCACCCTCTTCCACAACGCCGATGCCGTTTAGTCGTAAAATAACCTCCATCAAGGGCAGTACATCTTCTTTGGCTACCGGGGACACGGATCTGAAATTCACCCGCCCTTTAACTTTAGGGTCGATAATATAATTGAATTGCAGAACACCTCCAAAAATGGTTTGGATGACGGAAAAGACATCAGCGTCATCAAAATTAAAACTGACCTCTCCTCTTTTTACAGAAGGGGTTTGGATATTGGACAGTGCACTTCTTCTGTTTATAGTAGGATTGGTTACTAATGCCCCTGGTTGTTGGCCGGGAATCGGGGCCGGCAACGAAGATACTGGAGGTGCCGGTGGCGGCATAACAGATGTTTCGGGTTGTTGGTTGGAAGCCGGTAATGGCGCCGGTGCCTCAGGTGGGGGAATAGGCATTGGTGGTTGAACCAGGGGGAGTTGGTCCTGGGAAGGTTCCGGGGGCGGGGGCGTTTGAGCCGAGATCGGCGACCACAGGAAAGGCAGGGCAATGATTACAAAGATAAGACCGATTAGTCTGAATTGGGATGCCCTTTTCACCAAAACCATAAACCTCCTTAAGTTCATCAAACTACCTACAAATTTACTCTTTTACACTAAAAATTGAAAATAAACAAATAAAAAATTGCAGATCAAATTCAATGGTTAAAATAATATTCTTAAATTTTTTTGACTTTCCTTTTCTTACACGTTCATGACCGCAAACAGACCAGGGTGGTTTCAGCCTTGATCTATTTCAAGGCGGATTTAATTTTTTTATTGACTAACCATCTGTTTTGTATTTTAATTTAAAAAAATCGGGCAGTGGATTCAGGGAAAAGGGAAGGGAAAGATATGATTATCCCCAAGAGATCCCAATCAGACCATCGCGGCTTTACCTTGATTGAGCTTATGGTGGTCATGGTCATCATCGGCCTGCTGGCGGCACTGGTGGCCCCCAGGCTTTTCCCAAAGTTGGGTAAGGGGAAGCAAGCGGCAGCTAAAGCCCAAATTGAGCTTTTGGGTCAAGCCCTGGATCAATATCGGTTGGATATCGGTTCTTATCCCTCGACTCAGGAGGGGTTAAATGCCTTGATGATCAACCCGGGACAGGAAAAGTGGGACGGTCCTTATCTAAAGAAAAATCTTCCTTTGGACCCTTGGGGAAGAGCTTACATTTATCAAATCCCCGGTTCGCATGGGGAATATGATCTTTACTCCTTGGGTCGCGACGGCAAACCCGGGGGAGAAGGCGAAGACCAAGATGTCACCAATTGGGAATAAAAAACATTTCATAAAAATTCTTTCCTCAATTACTGTGGTTTTTTTACTGGGGGCTGCCCTGGTTATTTCTTTGGGATGCGATGTCTTGGATATCAACAAACAAAGCAGCGTCGGCAGCGGAACCACCACCGGCTTTGGAAGTTCCGGCGGCCAAGTGGCCAATGTTTCGGTGACGGCCGCAAATAACACTATGGTCTCAGGCGGAACCACGATCATCACGGTGATTTTAACCGATGCTTCCGGAAGAAGAACCGATGCCTCTATTCTCCTGACTTCTTCGGGGGGCGGTGTTTTTAGTGGAACGACTGGAACGACTGGTGGAACGACCACTGGAACAGCCACCTTTACCGGAAGTACCCTGGGAGGAATTTTAACCGCTACCTACACAGCACCTTCATTAAGTTCAATTAACCAAATCTACACGGTCTCTACAGAAATTGACGCCACGGTTTCAGGGACTACTCTCAAAGGGTCCACCTTTATTACTATTACATCTCTTCCTTATTAAAGGATATAATAGTCTAAACGGTTTAAGGATGCATTTTCTTCCGTCTGGAGGCTCGCGGGCTGTTCTTTTCTCCGGCTTATCTATGGAAAGGAGCCACGATTATAACTGTTACCACCTGACCATTCCCTGATAAAATCAAATTTCCTAACAGTCCGCCTTTGTCCGCCAAAAGATCTTATCGACCACAGAGTTGCTGAAATTACCACGGGGGAATTTCTTTTTATTTGCGGGCCTCTCGCCGAAAATAAAAAATTCCTCTCCAACTTGCCGTTCCTTTTGGATTGTTGAGGAAGGAATTAAATATTTAGTACGAAAACATTGACTAATTCTAAAAGATGCCTATTCCATTTTTATTAAATGATACTTATTCTTTCACTTAGAACATACGGACAGCAGGAGGAAAATTGGGAATGGTCAATCTGTCCTGACCGTATGATAGCCTACTAACGAAATTGAAGGAACTATCGTTCCTCTTGAAAAGAAAGGGGAGCCCCTTTTTTCTTATCTCCAGATATTTTTTTTGACAGTTTGTCCATTTTCAGATAAAAACAAAACAAAAAATGAAATCGACCAAAAAGTGTTTCGCCAGACGCCTCTATGAACCCTACTGACAGATTAAGCGAACAAATACAAATGGATATAGATAAAGTTCGGTTTTATCTGGAGGGAAACCTTAAATCTCATATACCGTTAATCTCGGAGATCAACCAGCATATCCTTTTAGCCGGCGGAAAAAGACTCAGAGCCCTGCTTTTTGTCCTCTGTTCCCGGCTTTGCGGGTATTCTGGAGAACGGGCCTATTATTTTTCTTCTATTTTTGAATACCTTCACGCTGCCACCTTGCTTCATGATGATGTTATTGACAACGCTGCTATCCGGAGGGGGAAACCCTCGGCCAATGCCCTTTGGGGTAATCCGGCCTCGGTTTTAGTAGGCGACTTCTTGCTGGCCAAATCCTTTTCACTGGCAGTGGAAACCGCAAATCTTCAGTTTTTAGATGTCCTCTCCAAGACTACGACCAGGATGGCCGAAGGCATGGTCTTGGAGCTGATTCACAGCTATAACTTTGAGGTTGAAGAGGAGATTTATAGGGAAATATTGATCAATAAAACGGCTATTCTTATATCCGCCGCTTGTCAGACCGGGGCTATCTGGGGCGAGGCCGGCGTCGAAGACCAAGAGGCCCTGGCCCAATACGGCCTGGAATTGGGCATAGCCTTTCAGATCATCGATGATTTTCTGGATTATACATCCACCCAAAATGAATTCGGCAAACCAGTAGGCAATGATTTTAAAGAAGGCAAAATTACCTTGCCCCTTATTCATGCCTTGACGGTTTGTTCTGAAAAAGATAAAAGTAAAATCAAAGCAATTTCAAAAAAAGATCCTTTTACGAATGAAGATTTTCGGTTTCTTTTTGACCTGATTAAAGGCTATGGTGGGTTTGAGTATGCCAGGGGGGAAGCTTTAAAGTCCCAGAATAAGGCGAAAGGGCTGCTTCAAAAATTTAACCCAACTAAGGATCGGCAGGCCTTGATTGATCTGGCTGATTTTGTGGTAGAGCGGAAGAATTAAATTTTTTAAAAATAAAAATAGCGATATGACAGGAAAAAGCAAACATGATTCGATATGAAATGGCCCCGGACATTGAATCGAAACTAAAACGGATTTCTCGTAGGCTGAAAATGGATTATATTGATCTGGATCGAGTCAAGGGGGTGCGAAGTTACGGCTCTACCGGGAAAGGGGTCATAGCCAGGTGTCATGCCCTGCCCAAGGTGATGCAGCTGGCCCTGGGAATAGATGCCCATTATGTCGTAGAAATTTTAACTGAAAATTACGATCGCCTGTCTGAAGAGGAACAAATCAAGATCCTGATCCACGAACTAATGCATATCCCAGAGACCTTTGGAGGGGGCTTCCGTATGCATCGGGACCATGTAACTCGAAGAAATGTGGAAAAGTTGTATCGAAAATTGGTTGGAGAGTAATAAAAATCATTAAAAGATATTGAAGAGCTAAGCATTCAGAATACAGCAGACAGAATTTAGAAGGGGAAACTCAATAATATTATTAGGGAAATATTGAAAGCATAAATTAATCTTCAGGTTCCGAGGCATCGTAAAGCAGGTTATTGACCATGGAATGTAGTATCCCCGCCAAATAGATTTCATCGTTGATGTCCGAAGAAAGGGAATGATAAACTCCTTCCTTATCCATATAAAAAACAATAAGTTCTTTTATATTTTCTTGTTCTTCACTTAATCTTTCCAAGATGTCCACCACTTGTTTTTGAGTTCGGTCAATGTGAATCAGCTTGCCCTTTTTTTCAGACATTCTAAGCACCCCTATTTTATTTTCAGATTGCGGATTTCGGATTGGAGAACGAAATCCAGATTAAAAAGATATTAATAAAAACAATATATTAAATATAAATCTTCAGGTTATTAATTAGATCATGTGCCCTATATTGAAATGGATAAAAAATCTTCGGCCAACGTGATTGGACCGCTGTATTCCCGAGCACAGGGGCCGATCAGATCTCGGTCTTGGCAGTCAGGATAAAAATGAGTCAGAATCAACTCTTTAACCCCGGCCTCCCGGGCGATCCTCCCGGCCAGGGAAGGTGTCAGATGTCCCTCCACCTTTTGGCCTTCGGGAAAGGAACATTCCAAAACTAATAAGTCCGAGTTTTTAGCCAGTTCCACTAAAGAGGTAGAATAGTCCGCATCACCTGAAAAGACAAGTGACTTTCTATTATCATGGATGCTGATTCTATAGCCCAGACTGGAAGAAGAATGGCCTACCGGAGCACTCCGGAGACTGAACGATGAGAAATTTTTTTCACAGGGCCTTTCCTGGGGAAGAGGAAGAACCTTTAATAGACCCTCAGGTAACTCTATCCATTGGCCATAAAGGGCCTTAAGTCTCTCAAAAAAAGATTCAAAACCGGATCCCGCCAATAAATGGAAGGGCCTCCGGTCAGTAAGAAAAGGAGGGTATTTGGTGCCAAAGAGAAAAGGAGCCAGGTCGGAACTATGATCCGGATGGAGGTGGGTTAATAGGATATAGTCTATTTCTGTTATTTTAACAGAAATCCTGGATAATTGTCTTAAGGCACCTGGTCCGAGGTCGATGAGAAGATTGATTTCTTGAAGTTTCAGGAGCAGGGCAGGGGAGGCACGAGCGGAGGAGGGAACGCCGGTGCCGGTCCCCAGAAAAATCAGTTGACTGGAAGGTTGCTTCATCTATGCGGAATAAACCCAATATTTGTCAATCATAAATTCAGGATGATAGGAAAGTTTAGACCTTCGTAAACCCTGGATCCCTAAATCCTGTTCCCGATTGACAAAAGGGATAGCAGCCCATTCCTGCTCTAAAAACTGCTGTTGAATCAAAGGATAAAGACCGGGAAGTTCCGGGTTGGCTTTTTCAATGTGAATGACCACAGTCTCAGGATTTAAAAGTTCTCCCAGGGTAAAGGCCTCAACTTTATTCCGGATCCGGATCACGCCCCCCTTGTAATTTAATAAATCAAATTTTTTAAGGGATTCACTGATGGCCTGGTCCTCACTTAACAGACCGTGGGATTCAAGACAATTTTTCGAACGACACCACTCTTCCTGCAGGGCCAGGCATTCTTCAATCAGATTTGGATTTAGAGGAAGGTACTCCCAGGTATGCCTTTTATTAAAGCGATTGATATGGTTTTTCAAGGTATGGTATTTATTGCCGGAAAGACGGATTAACTTATCGGTCCGATAGACGTAATCGCTATTATCCAGATCCAGGACGGTTTTTAGGCCAGGAAAATGAGGAAGTCTTTTGATGATCGACTCAGGAATTCTGGAGAAATGGGGCGGAAACGATTGGGTTTTAAAATAGGCCAGACAATCGTAGGCCCAGGCCTGGATATCCACTTTCCCCATCGGTGGGAAGAAATAGGGGGTTGTCCCTGCGGGTTGGGCCAGGAGGGTCATGAATCCTTGATGACTGGCAATTTGAAACTGATAATAAAATCTCCAGATATAAAGATTGGTAAAGGTCAACTCAGAAATTAACGGAGGATCCTGAGAGAGGAGTGCTTCGATTTCCGGTTTATGGTCAAGAGAAAGGGGCTTGAAGGTCAAAGTTATGTCCGGTTCATTCTTGATCTAAATGTCAGGTGAAAAAAATCAAATTTTTTGATTTTACTTATCTTATTATTGAAACGGATCTCGATGATTTCAGGATTCGAAGGTTTCAAGGAATCAAACCATCATGCCCCGCCAGAGGCGTGACAACACGCATCATGAAAATAAGGCTGGTCGAACGGTGAACCATGAATCCTATTTTCGCATTAAAGTTTATGGTATTGGATTTTTCCTAGAACCTCTAAACTTTCTCCTGATACCTTCTTTCAATGCCTTTAAATCCTCAATAATCTGATAGGGGATTTTCAAATCCCCTGTTCCGGTAAGGAGATCCACGTCCTTTTTAAGGTCTCCGTGGAAATCACTGCCACCAGTATAAATAAGATTCAACTCTTTGACTAGCGAAAAATAGTCGCGGGTCTGGTCGGTTGTATGTTCGGAATACAATACTTCTATCCCTTTAAGTCCTTCAGTTTTTAATTTTCCAACTAATACCTTGAGGTCTCTTAACGAAGGGCAATTTAAAGTGAAAGGATGGGCCAACACCGGGATTCCCCCTGCGCGAAGAATCAGAGAGATGGCTTTTCGGGGGGAAAACCGGAATTTTTCCACATAGGCCAGGGACCCTTTAGCTAAATATTTTTGAAACGCTTCTTCGAAAGAAGACACCGCACCTATTTGAAGAAGGGCCTGGGCAATATGAGGACGGCCGATTTGACCTTTGGCCAAAGCCTGAACTTGATCAAAAGAAATGGGAACACCCAGGGACTGAAGCTTGCTGATAATCTTTGGGTTCCTTTCCATACGAGCATCTTGAAGCCGTTGAAGCTCTCGATTTAACAGCGGGGCAGAAGGATCAATATAGTAACCCAGTATGTGCATTGTGCCTTTGGGGTATTGGGCACTGATTTCCAGGCCGGGAATAACCTCAAGCCCCTGTTCTTTTCCGGCGGTCAAGGCCGCTTCAACTCCATCAATAGTGTCGTGATCGGTCAGGGCAATGGCCGCCGCCTTTTTTCTTTTGGCATAAACCACCAGCTCTCCGGGCGACAGGCTGCCATCGGAGGCAGTGGAATGGGTGTGAAGGTCGATAAACCGATTCACTATTTATTTCGTTCCCGAATTTGTATTTCTAATCTTTTTTCTGGATAAATGAAACGAATAGAGTCCAGAATTCAGAATCCAGAATAAAACCGTCAAGAACTATTTAGCGATCTGTCCTCTGAAGAAAAATAGTTGCTTTATTTTGAAACTTTCAATATTTTAGTATTAACTTAATTCCGCAATCCGCAATCCGAAATCAACAATTTATTTCTTACAGGCCCTGGAATTTTTATAAAGGGCCAGGTCTATAACCTCATCCATCCGTTCGACAAAATGAAACTTTAAACCTTTTTTTAGGTGCGGGGGGATCTCTTCCAGGTCCTTTTCGTTTTTTTTGGGCAGGATAACCGTTACGATCCCGGCCCGCTTGGCAGCCAAAACTTTTTCCTTGATTCCCCCAACCGGCAGGACCAGACCGCGCAAGGTGATTTCCCCGGTCATGGCCAGGTTGCCGCGTATCGGACGATTGGTCAACAAAGAGGTCAAAGCAGTCATGATGGCTGTTCCTGCCGAGGGGCCGTCTTTGGGGATGGCCCCGGCCGGGACATGGATGTGAAGATCATTATTTTCATAAAAGTCTTCCGGGATACCCAGTTGGCCGGCCTTGGAGCGGATATAACTGAGGGCCGCCCCGGCTGATTCTTTCATCACCTCTCCCAGTTGACCGGTCAGGGTCATGGTTCTTCGACCGGGCATTTTTGTAGCCTCGACGAAAAGGATATCTCCTCCGGACTGGGTCCAGGCGAGTCCCGTGGCCACTCCAGGCTCCTGGGTCCTTTCGGCAATTTCAGAAAAGAAATGGACCGGTCCTAAATATTGATGCAGATCTTTCTCGGTTATTTTCGTGGACTTAATTTTTCCCTCAGCCACCTCTTTGGCCACGCCACGACAGAGGGAGGCGATTTCTCTTTCCAGATTGCGAAGGCCGGCCTCCCTGGTGTAAGAACGAATAATAACCTGGAGGGCTTTCTTATTAAATGTGAGGATCTTTTCAGACAGGCCGTGTTCACTCAGTTGTTTGGGGATGAGATGTTTCTGGGCGATCTGGATTTTTTCCTCTTCAATATAACCGGACAGGTCTAAGACCTCCATGCGGTCCCGTAAAGCCGGGGGTATGGTATCTAAGATATTGGCCGTAGTGATGAACATCACCTTGGAAAGGTCGAACTCGACCTCCAGGTAGTGATCGGAAAAGGTGGAATTTTGTTCTGGATCCAGGACTTCTAAAAGGGCCGAAGAAGGATCCCCTCGAAAGTCCGCTCCCACTTTGTCGATTTCATCCAGGATAAAGACCGGATTGTTGGAACCGGCTTTCTTAAGGCCCTGGATGATTCTACCGGGCAGGGCTCCAACATAGGTCCTTCGGTGTCCTCTGATTTCGGCTTCATCCCGAACCCCACCCAGAGATAAACGGACAAACTTCCGACCCAAAGCCCGAGCAATGGAACGCCCAAGGGAGGTCTTACCCGTTCCCGGAGGACCGGCGAAACAAAGGATAGGCCCTTTCATGTCCGGTTTAAGCTTGCGTACCGCCAGGTATTCCAGTACCCTTTTTTTGACTTTTTCCAGATCAAAGTGGTCGTCGTCGAGAACCTTTGCGGCGGCCTCGATGTCCAGATTATCTTCGGTATGGATTTGCCAGGGCAGTTCGGTCAACCAGTCCAAATAGGACAGGGTAACCGTATATTCCGGAGAGGCGGGATTCATTCGGGAAAGACGGTCCAATTCCCTTTCGGCTTCTTTGGCAGCAGCCGGGGACAAACCCCGTTCGACGATTTTTTTTCGATATTCGTCAATTTCTAAGGATTTTTCATCCTTTTCCCCTAACTCTTTTTGAATGGCCTTGAGCTGTTCCCGGAGGTAATATTCCCGTTGTGTTTTATCAATACCCTCTTTGACTTCGGATTGGATTTTTTTCCCAAGCTCCAGGACCTCCAGTTCCTTAGTCAGAATCACGGTTATTTTTTGAAGACGTTGTTTGACCTCCAGGGTTTCCAGAATGTCCTGTTTGTCTTCCTTGGGGATATTCAAGGTGGAGGTAACCATATCGGCCAGGGAACCGGGGTCTTCAACACTTTGGGCCAAGAGTCCCAATTCCGCAGGAAGATAAGGAGACAAATCCAGAACCTTGATGAATAGGCCCCGGGCGCTGTTTAACAGGGCATCGGTTTCTATTCCTGACTCCAACAGGTCTTTAAGGATTTCTATCCGGGCCTTGAAATAGGGATTGGTGGCCGTGAATTCTTCAATCTTAAACCGGGAAAGGCCTTGGACCATAAGCCGGACCCCTCCTTCAGGGACTTTAGCCATCTTTAAAATGGAACCCACAGTTCCATAAGAGTATAGGTCTTTGGTGGTCAGGGGGTCTTGGCCTTTGCCCTGTACCATAACCAGACCGATCAGGTGGTCTTTCATCAGGGCCTCGTCCACCAGTTGGACCCAGTTTTTTTCCCAGATCATCAGGGGCATCACCATCTTGGGAAACAAAGCGACATCGACGACAGGTAAAAGAGGGATTTCTTCCGGTATGGTCAATACCTGGGTTTGGAGGGGTAAAGAAGTTTCGTTGTTTTCCATGGACTACTCCTTATATTTGAGACCGAATTCTATTCGGATTCAATGGGTATGGTTTTCTTTTGGTCCATTTTCTTGGGCAAGACCACGGTGAGCAAGCCGTCTCTGTAATGAGCTTCGATGCGGGGCTCATCAACCAGAACAGGCAATTCAAGGGTTCGTTCAAAGGTGCCGTACTCGATTTCCATTTGAAGATAACGAACGGCATTGGCCATGGGAGCCCTCTGTCTTTTTCCGGACAGATAGACCATGTTTCTTTTTACGGTAACCTGGATTTCGTCCTTTTTTAACCCGGAGACCTCGGCAAGAACCATAAAGGCCTCGGGTGTTTCGAGAACATCCATCTGGGGAGACCATATCCTTTGGTCAAGTAAAAAACGAGGGCTGAGTTGATAGAGCATATCATCCATCAAACGCCTCATTTGACCATGAAGTCGGGACAAATCGCTGACCACCTTAGGTTCTCCTTCTGCTTTTTGTGATTGTTAAGAGCGATCACCTGGAAGGGATGCCCTGAAATTAACCTATTGAGACTTATTATAAGGATTGGAACAGCTTTTGTAAAGGAAAGGAATAAAAATATTTTAGGCTTGACAGGGTTTGAGGGAGATGGGAGATAATACCTCTAACCGGTTGATGAAAAATACCCATCTGCGGTGTTTCCCTTATCCTTCGTCTCTCCCCGGCTTTGCCGGGTGCTTGTTGCGGTGTACTATTAGTACGCCTCACTCCTCAGGATGGCGGGGGCCTTGCATCTGGGCATTTTTGATCAACCAGTACCTTTGGATTTATTCGTTATCAAAATAACAAGAGATCAATAAAATTAATCCCATGAAACAGATTATTCTCGGTACGGCAGGGCATATCGATCATGGTAAGACCAGCCTGGTCAAGGCCTTGACGGGAATAGACACCGACCGCCTTAAAGAGGAAAAAGAACGGGGGATCACCATTGAATTGGGTTTTGCCTACCTGGATCTGCCCAACGGCCAGCGATTGGGAATAATCGATGTCCCCGGGCACGAACGCTTCATCAAAAACATGGTGGCCGGAGCCAGCACCATTGACCTGGTAGCCTTGATTATTGCCGCTGATGAAGGAGTCATGCCTCAGACCCGTGAGCACCTGGATATCTGCTCCTTGCTGGGGATCAAAAAAGGCCTGGTAGCCCTGACCAAAGTCGACATGATCGAGCGAGATTGGCTAGAGCTGGTCCAGGAGGATATCAAGGAATTTTTAAAAGGGACTTTTTTAGAAGGGGCTCCTATCCTCCCAGTTTCATCAACCACCGGCCATGGGATTTCTGAATTGACGGCAGTCCTGGAAAGGCTTTCGGCCGAAGTTGAAGAAAGGCCTTCAGCCGGAATCTTCCGATTGCCGGTGGACCGGGTTTTTACCATGCGCGGCTTTGGCACGGTGATTACCGGAACGGCCATATCGGGCAGCCTATCGGTGGGGGATCAAGTCCATATTTATCCCCAGGAGATCCAGGCCAAGGTCCGCGGAATTCAAGTCCATAATCAGGATATCGAACAGGTCAGAGCCGGTCTGCGAACGGCTATTAATCTGCAAGGGATTGAAAAAGCCGCGGTGAACCGGGGTAATGTGGTCGCCTCTCCCCTGGGTTTGCACCCGACCCGGTTACTGGATATCCATATTCGCTTGCTGACATCCGTTCAAAAGCCCTTGAAGCATCGCAGTCAGATACGATTTCACAGCGGGACGAACGAAATCCTGGGCCGGGTTATCCTTCTGGAAGGGGAGGATATTAAACCGGGAGAATCCCATTTTTGCCAGATACGTTTTAGCGAACCGGTGGCTTTATTGCCCGGAGACCTAGCCGTTATCCGCAGTTATTCCCCGGTTCAAACCATCGGCGGGGCCGAAATCTTAAATGTGATACCGGCCAAACATAAGCGCTTTAATCCCGAGGTTATTCACCAGCTCCAGGTTCTGCAATCCGGAAGTGATTTGGATAAGACGGCCCTGCAAGTCCTCCTGGCTGGGTCGACCGGGGTGTCCCGGCAGGCCTTGGGGCAAGTCCTGCCTCTTCCTTCGAAAAAGTTGGATGAACTGCTTAAAGAACTTCTTTCCCAGAAGATACTCATTCAGTGGGACAAGGAAAATAAAATCATCATTCATCATCAGGAGTTGTTCAATTTGAGCCTAGCGGTTGAACAGGAACTGGAAGGTTATCACCAAGTCAATCCTTTGAAATCTGGATTGCTCAAAGAAGAATTAAAATCACGTCTGCCCCAGATTCGAGAGGCCAAGCTTTTTAATTTTCTTTTAAATCAGCTTGCAGAGCAGAAAATCCTGGTTCAGGAAAAGGAGCTGGTCCGCCTGATAAACCACAAGGTTCAGCTACAGGAAGACCAACAGACGGTCCGCGATTCTTTGGAGGAAGTTTACCTGAAAAGCGGGCTTCAGCCTCCCTATTTTAAGGAACTGGCCGAAAAATTCACCAAAGGGCAATCCAGGCCCGTCTTGGAATTGATGGTCAAGGAGGGAAAACTGGTTAAGGTTAAGGAGGACCTTTATTTTCATAAGCAGGCCATAGAAGAACTCAAGAAAAAATTAATTCATTGGCTAAAAGAAAAAGGTGAGATTACCACTCCGGAATTTAAGGACTTGACCCAAACTTCAAGGAAATATACCATCCCTTTGTTGGAATATTTTGATGCTGTTCAGGTAACCATGCGGGTCGAAGACAAGCGGCTCCTCCGGGAAAGCAAGGAATCGGGTTGATTTGCAACCGATTCTTATTTTTCAACCTCCTTCTTAACCATATTGAGATCCTTCAGTCTAAGAAAAACAAGAAGGTAACACTCTGAAGGTTCTGATGCATAAATTTTATTTCGGAATAAATGGATTGCCTCTCTCAAATGCATATCCTTCGATAAAAGACTTGTCCGAAGAACAGCGGGTTCAAATCGTTCAACGAATCTTCTCTTCAGTGACGGACCGTTATGACTTTCTGAATCATTTCTTAAGCGCCGGCCGTGATAAAGCCTGGAGACGATTCCTGATACAACGCATTAATTTTTTTTCTACCCACCGCCTTCTGGACCTGGCCACTGGGACAGGAGACGTAGCCATAGATGCAGCCCGGCATTATCCTCAAATCCGGGTATTCGGCCTAGATTTTGCGAAAGCCATGCTGAATGCGGCTGCGGCCAAGATTGATCCCTCCGGTCTATCCGGGCGCATTTCCTTGATACAGGCCGATGCCATGAACCTGCCTTTTCCTGATGAGAGTTTTGATGCCCTGACCGTAGCCTTTGGTATTCGAAATATGCCCGACCGCCGGAGGGTTTTGGAAGAGATGGTTCGAGTCCTGCTGCCGGGGGGAAAGTTTTTTTGCTGGAATTAACCGTACCCAAAAGTAAATGGTTTCGAATGTTCTATGTTCCTTATTTGAAACACATCATTCCCTTCCTTTCCCGGTGGTTTTCCAAAGATCCGGCCGCTTATCTGTACCTGGCCGAATCCATCCTCCAATTCCCTTCACCGGAGGAAATGGCCAAAGAAATGGAACAGATTGGATTGGTGGATGTCCGGAATTTTTCCCTTACCTTTGGGATTACCTGTTTGCATGAAGGGGGTAAACCGCAATGAGTGAAAATCTCATAATCAATAATTTTTCCAAAGAAAATATCCATTAAATTTATTTTTGGAAACAAACTACTATTCCTGAAAAAAATTAAGGAGGATTATATGCGGCTTAAAGAACCTCGGCTGAAACCTCTGGCCGAATCGGAATGGAGCGAGGAACAACAAACTATCCTAAACTATTATCGGCGAAAGTCCGGCAAGATCTATAACATTTTTTTGACCTTGGCCCGTCATCCTGAAATGATGAAAAAGTGGCAAGTTTTTTTGGATTATATTTTAAACGAATCCACACTTCCGGCGCGGGAGCGTGAAATACTTATCTTGCGTATCGGCTGGCTTTGCCGATCGGAATATGAATTCGGACAGCATACTCGTATTGGGAACAAGGCGGGTCTAAGTCTCGAGGAAATTGTCAACATTACCGAAGGTCCCAAGGCTCCGGGATGGGATCCTTTCGATGCGGCTTTGCTTCAGGCCGCTGATGAGCTTCAAGCCGATGCCTTTATCTCCGAGGCTACCTGGAATACCTTGTCAAAAAAATACACCGAAAAACAAATGATCGATGTAATCATGACCATAGGGGCGTACAATCTGGTCTCCATGTTCCTGAACACTGCCGGTGTTCAACGGGATCAAAAAGTGGCCGGGTTTCCTGAAACTCAAGGGTGATTCCTTTGATCTATGTTATCCGCAAGGGTACTCCAAAGAAATTGGAGCAAGTCAATAACCATTCAATTTGCGGATGGAGGAATGCAAAGTTAGAAGTTAGGATGCTCGACGATCCCCCGAATCTTTCCTATGGGCGGGTAATGAACTCTCTAATATAGGCGTTGATCAGGGTGGGTTTTTCGTGGATAACCCAGTGTGAGCCGTCAGGGATGCGTTTAATCGTCAAATCGGGAATGAACTGTTCCAATCCCTGAAGGTTGCCGGTCAGCAAGGCCTGGTCTTTTTCTCCCCAGATCATCAGGGTGGGTGTTTTTATGAAGAACCTGGACGGATCCGTCGCCGGCTTTTCTGAAGATTGGCCGCCCTTTATTGAAGGAGGGGCCACCCGGCTTGCCCGATAATAATTAAGCCCTCCCGTAAGGGCGCCCGGCTGAGACCAGGCTTCAAGGTAAGCCCGGCGATCTTCCTCGGTGAAATGACCTTGTTTCAGGCCTTCTTCCAAAACCGTTTTATAAAGTTCAGAGTAATTATCGGCTGAAAGTATATCTTCAGCCTTGGGACTGCGGAACATCAGCATGTACTGGCTGGCCTGCTGTTGTGCCGGGTTTTGGCGCAATTCCTGTTCAAACACAGCCGGGTGCGGTGCGTTTATGATAATCAGTTTTTCCAGCAGTTCCGGGTAAACCAGGGGAAAAGCCCAGGCTACCGCACCCCCCCAGTCATGGCCGACCAGGATGAATTTCTTGTGACCGAGATGCTCGGCCAGAGCCCGCAGGTCTTCCACTAAGTATTTCATCTGGTATTGTTCCACATCTTCAGGTTTTGAGGAAAGGTTGTAGCCTCGCATGTCAAGGGCCACGGCCTGATAGTCCTGCCCAAACTCGACAAGCTGGTTCTTCCATTCGTACCAAAATTCCGGGAATCCATGAACGAAGAGGATTAACTTCCCCTTCCCCGAAAGGACATAATGAAGTCGGACATCATTCAATAGGGCGTATTGGTGAGTCAACATACTTGGCCTCGTTTTGGAAATTTGACGGCTTGGTAAAAAGACCGTCTGTTCCGCATTTCGCGGTATTGCGCTTCACCTTTTGTCGTTGCAACGTACTGTTTGTTTTTTTAGGTGATGTTTATATTGATAATCTCCAGAAGCCGCAGGCCCCCTGGGGTTTTGACTTGAATTTCATCGCCCGGTTCTTTTCCTATCAAGGCCCGACCTAATGGGGAAAGGACGGAGATGTCTCCGTCATCTACGTTGGATTCATCGGGACCAACCAGTCGGATTTTAAATTCATCGCCGGTATCTAAGTCGTTCAAAAGGACGGTGGTGCCGAAGACGACCCGGTCTTCGGGCAAATCGGAAATGTCTATAATTTCGGAGCTGGCGATCTTGGCGTGAAGTTCCATGATCCGGCCTTCAATAAAGGCCTGGCGTTCCTTGGCCGCATGATACTCGGCATTTTCCGAAATGTCTCCCTGAGATCGGGCTTCGGCAATGGCTTTGATAACGGTGGGCCTATCTTCCCTTTCCAGCCGTTTTAATTCTTCCCGAAGTCTCTCCAGACCTTCCTTAGTAATCGGTGTCCGATCCATGACCATGTTTCCTTTCAAACAAACTACCCCCGGAGAAGCTTCAATCCGAGGGATGATAAAATTTAGCAAAAACTGTTTAAAAGGGCAAGAATAATCGATCCGACCTGAATATCCCTTCGCCAGATCCCCGACATCCTTAACTCCTGTTATCACTCCCTGTTTTTCCTTGACCCCTTAAGGACCTTATTTTATACTCATTCCATACCAAAAAATTTTCGTATCAGACAAGGGAAGCGACGGCAAACTCACCCGCAGAGGCGGGGCAAGAAAGGATTGTTATGTTGGAAGATGTCATCTATGAAGAAATGACCGTGTCCGAGATAAGCAGAGATAAAACAGGCTGCCATATTCAGGAGATCAGCAAAAAGGTGATTGCCGAAATATCTTTGAAAATCATGGTCAATGAATCGGAACTGGTTTCCATACTTTGTCTGAATCAACTTCAGGAAGAACTGGCCTTAGGTTTTCTGTATAATGAGGGGGTTATTAATGCCTTTTCTGATGTGGAACATATTTCTTTTAACGAGAAGATGCTGGCCGTTGATATAAAATTGAAAGATGAAATAATCATTGACCGGCGGGAAAGTTTGAGAAGCATCACTTCGGGTTGCGGCAAATGTTATACTTATATTAATCCGTTGAAACAAAGTCAGTATAAAACCGTACAAAGTGAGGAGACTTTTTCCATTGAGGCCATCTTGAGTTTGATGAAGGATTTTTTATCAAAATCAGAGCTGTTCAAAAACATAGGGGGAGTACATAGCGTACTGTTATATACTCCGGAGTATGAGTGCCTGACTGACGACATCGGCAGACATAACTGCTTTGATAAGATGACCGGCATTATGCTGAAAGAGGACAGGCTCGATTTGTTCAGCCAAGGGATTGTTTTTGTGTCCGGAAGGATTTCTTCCGAAATCATGGCCAAGATTATCAGGATCGGCGTGCCGGTTCTGGTGTCCAGATCCACACCCACAACCGCCGCTGTGAGACTGGCCGAGCAACATAATGTGACCCTGTTGGGATATGCGCGGGAGAACGGCGGTTTTATTTACACCCATCCGGAAAGATTAATTTAAGAGTTATTACCCGGCTCATGATAATATTTTCTTCACGTTAGCAGGTGAGGCTGTTTTTTCTGGAGTCATTGGCGAACGGGCGCTGTCTTCTCCGGACTTATAAAGGGTGGAAACCACCGTCGATATAGGAAGAAAGACCTTGAAGATTCAATTGAAACTTTTTGCTTCCCTGTCCGGCTACTTGCCTGAGCAAAAAAAAGGAGAGTTTTCAAACCTGATGGAGGTCGAAAAGGGAACAACGATCAAGTCCCTGTTAAATCGATTGAAGATTCCCCCGGAGCAGCCGAAAATTATCTTTTTGAATGGAGTCCATGCCGAGGAAACCGAGATTCTAAAGGATGGAGACCGGTTAGGCGTTTTTCCGCCCTTGGCCGGTGGATGAAAAAAAACCCTCATTTGCCCTCTTAATCTTGTCCGTCATTTATGTCAAATAAGAAATATTGACAAATTAAATTTTTCCCTCATATCATTTATTCAGCTTGTACACATAAGGGTGTGAAATTTTTTACGGGGTTATTTCCCAGTATCCATCAGTATCAACCCTAACCAAAAAGGAGGTTCTTTATGGATAAAATTTTGAGAATTAATATGGGTACAGAAGGTGGCCCCAAAATCAGCGAGATCCCGGTGGGTGACTATGCCGGGATGGGAGGTCGAGGCTTGACTTCAGCCGTCATAGCCAAAGAAGTTCCACCCTCCTGTCATCCCTTAGGCGCCGATAATAAACTGGTGATTGCCCCGGGCATGTTAAGTGGGACCAAGGCGCCCAATTCCGGACGAATCTCCATTGGCTGCAAGAGCCCCTTAACCGGAGGCATCAAAGAATCCAATGCCGGTGGTCAGCCTTCTCAGGTCCTGGCACGCCTGGGTTATGCGGCCATCATTCTGGAAGGAAAGCCCAAGGACAATACCCTTTACAAGATCGTTATCAACAAGGATGGGGTCAACATTCAACCTGACAACAGCCTTAAGGGGCTGCCCAATTATGACCTGATCGAAAAGATGAAGGCCCAATACGGAGACAAAATCGCCTGTATATCCATAGGTCCGGCTGGAGAGATGAAGCTGGCGGCCGCTTCCATCGCCTGTACGGATATGGAATTGAGGCCCACTCGTCACGCCGGACGTGGCGGAGTCGGCGCAGTCATGGGTTCCAAAGGGGTTAAAGTGATTGTTTTAGACGATACAGGCAAGTCGATGCGTTCTCCCAAGGATCCGGAGAAATTTAGAGAAGCCGTTAAAATATGGACCAAGGGCCTTCAGGGACATCCGGTCACCGGCCAAGGGCTTGCGGCCTATGGGACCAATGTATTAACCAATATATTGAACGAGGCCGGCGCTTATCCGACCTACAACTTCAAGGAAGGACGTTTTGCCGGTGCGACCAAAATCAGCGGTGAAACCCAGGCGGAACTGGAAACCTCGCGGGGTGGTCTGGCCACCCATGGTTGCCACCGCGGTTGTATCATTCGTTGCTCGGGCACCTTTCATGACAAGGACGGCCATTTTGTGACCAAGCAACCGGAATACGAGACGGTCTGGGCCCATGGTGGGAATTGTGGTATTGATGATTTAGACGTCATTGCCCAGATGGATTTCATGGACGACAATTACGGGCTGGACACCATTGAAATGGGCGCCGCTATCGGCGTGGCTATGGAGGGCGGCTTACTCAAATTCGGAGACGGCCAAGGGGCCATTAATTTGATCAAGGAAGTGGGCCAGGGAACTCCCTTAGGCCGCATCATAGGGAGTGGGGCGGCCGTAACCGGAAAGGCCTTTGGCGTGGAAAGGATTCCGGTGGTCAAGAGCCAGTCTATGCCGGCCTATGATCCCCGGGCTGTGCAGGGCATCGGCGTGACTTTTGCCACCACCCCCATGGGGGCCGACCATACCGCCGGCTATGCCGTGGCCACCAACATCATGAACATCGGCGGCAAAGTAGATCCCCTTA
Organism: Thermodesulfobacteriota bacterium; assembly: GCA_049520575.1. GTDB lineage: Bacteria > Desulfobacterota > RBG-13-43-22 > RBG-13-43-22 > RBG-13-43-22 > RBG-13-43-22. The sequence continues at coordinate 58,234 of JBEKPQ010000004.1, forward strand.
AACCGGAAGGACAGATCGAACTTTCCAGGAATCTCCAAATCGCCACCGCGGGGATTGATGCCCTTGGCATGTGCCTCTTCATCGCTTTTGCGGTTTTGGATCAGCCAGAGACCTTTCAGGCCCTGATCGATATGACCAATGCCTTTTATGGGTTAAGTTTGACGGCTGATGATGTGGCTGCCCTGGGAAAATCGATCCTCAAGAACGAAAGGGAATTCAACCGGAAGGCTGGTTTTACAAAAGAACAAGACCGGCTCCCAGATTTCTTCAAAAAAGAACCCCTGATGCCGCATAATGTCACCTTCCAGGTAAAAGACGAGGATCTGGATCAGGTTTTTAACTGGTAACCACTCTGTTATTGAATATCAAGGGGAGGTCTTTAGAGGGCCTCCCTTTTTTTAACTAAATATTGGATTCGATTTCCGCTGTTGACGAAAGAGGATTCGAGTTCCAACTCTGTTGAGATTGACCTCCTGAATCCTTAGAATCATTTTTATGTTTGCCGGCACCCACCACAAGTGGGTATAATGGTAAAAATGGAAAAGGCTCTTTTTCTTACCCTGAAGTCGGGACTTCTTAACCTGTTTTTTATTTTTTTCCAGCAGGGGGTCATGATAAAAACAACGGTAGGCTACAGTATCAAGACCTGGCTTTCCCAGATGGGTATAACCTCCGAATATGTGGCCGACCGAATTCAAACCGTTTTTCTTGATGGGAAAGCAGTGGATGACATCGAGGCGACAGTCATCCGAGACGGATCCAACCTTTCCCTTTCCGGCGCCTTACCGGGGTTGGTGGGGGCCACCCTACGGCGGGGAGGTTTTTTTGCATCCCTGCGTTCTTCTATTACCCATTCAGTGGATGACGAGATGCCCCTTCAAAAAGACGGCTGGGTGACCGTGAAGCTCTTTAACCTGCTGATCCCCGAACTCGGCCCTCTTTTTCTGGCCAAAGGTTTTTTGATCAAAGGGGAGGCCCTCGAAAAATTTTTAAAGAGTCAAGCAGAAGATTTCTGGTCCGGTTGCCTATCCGCCCACCTTGACAGCCGTGAAATCGATTTAAAGACCTTGAGGGAAATGCAATGGTCTCCTGGTAAGGAGCTTGTCTTCGTTAACGTATTGAGTGTCTCCAAATAATATTCGAAGGTTATGGTTAAAACCGAAAACATATCCGCCATTATCCTGGCCGCGGGTTTTTCGAAGCGCATGGGACAGTTTAAACCGCTAATGGAATTAGGTAGACAAACGATCGTGGCATGGGTCGTTTCCTTGTACCGGGCTGTTGGTTTGAAAGATATTGAGGTGGTCGTCGGGTTTCGAGGGGAGGAAATTAAGGCCGCATTGACCTCCTTGGGGATCAGGATTACGGTCAACAGGGATTTTGATAAGGGGATGTACTCCTCAATCGTAGCAGGGGTTCGAGATCTGCCTGACTCCTGCCGCGCCTTTTTCGTCCACCCCGTTGATATTCCATTAGTTCGGATTTCCACGGTTAAGGCCTTGATGAGGACTTACCATGAAAGATCAACCAAGATCTCTTACCCCTGGTTTAACGGCCGACGAGGGCATCCCCCACTGATTGATGCGGACTTATCCAAAGAAATCATATCTTGGCATCAGGACGGGGGGCTGCGGACCTTTCTGGAAACACGGGAAGACCAGGCCATCAATGTGCCTGTGTCCGACGAAGGGGTTCTGCTTGACCTGGATATACCGGAAGATTACCGATTATTAAAAGCCAGGCTGAGGGAAGAAGTTGGAGGAGTGCCGGAGGCTCATGGAGGAGAGAATAGACGGTTAATACGATGATGTTGCGATGGCAGTGACTTCCTTATAGGGCGTCTCTCCCTGGCAGTTTAGGCAGCTTTCACCATCCTTGAGCGGATAGGCTTCCCCGCACCTTGGGCATATCCCAATCGGCCCCTTATTTTTTCTTTTAATCTTTTCAGATTCGACGCAGACCTGCTGTAGGCTCAGTAGACCATGCCCTGCTTCCTTGATCTGGGCCATCAAACGTTCGGCGTTTTGGCCCGGTTTTTTCTTGAGTTTGAGATACCAGTCCCGAACCTCAGGCCAAGCTTCCAATTTTTTTGCGTCTAAATAAACTCGAACACCCGCTCCGTCGTATTTTTCATACAGGGTCACTGCATATCTTCCCAAATTCAGCACCGTCAGCCAGCCATTGCCGATAGTGCAGGGTGTCAGGATCTGTATGGCATCGGGCAGGCAGGCCGGGGTTTCGCAGATGGCATCAAAGAATTCGCCGTCGGGCAAATGTTTCAACGCCAAATCAACCATAAAACCACCGATGATCAATCCCGGCGCCAGACTGCCGTGGAATGATTCCACCAGGTGGAGATATTCTTCATAGGAATAGGTACCAATGTTCATGAATGAAAAAATCCTTATTGACAAATTAAGTTACAAGAGACAGACGGGGTTCCCGTGTTGCTTTAGGAATCTTCCCTGATGAAGGCCCCCGGCGATACGTTCTCTGCATCCAGTCTTTATCTTCTTTACCGTCAACGATTGGCAGAATTTCATCGGCCAAAAAGAAGGCCTCGTTGATATCGTGGGTTACATAAATGATGGGAATGGACAGCTTTTTTTTAAGGTTTTTCAATTCCTGGCGAAGCTCCCGTCGTGTGACGACATCCAAAGCCGAAAGGGGTTCATCCAGAAGCAGCAACCGGGGCCTTCTGGCCAAGGCCTGACAGATGGCACAACGTTGGCGCTCCCCTCCGGAAACCATGTGGGGTTTGCGGTCCCGAAGATGACTGATGTTAAACAACGCAAACAGGGCATGGACTTCCTTTTTATCCACGGCAGCGAAGGCCGCATTTTTATATAGATTCAGGTGCGGGAAAAGGGTGTAATCCTGAAAGACATATCCAATACTGCGCTTACGGGTTGGAACATTGATGTGCCGGGCAGAATCAAACCAGACCTGATTATGGAAGACGGTCTTTCCTTGGTCCGGCGTCTCCAGACCGGCCAGCATGCGGATGATGGTTGTTTTTCCCCCACCTGAAGGTCCGATCAGCACCAGCATTTTATCTTCTGGGCATGAAAAGGAAATATCCAGATCAAAGAAATTGAGTTTTTTCTTAAGTGTGGTCTGAAGCATTATTTTTGGAATCTCCGTTGAGTTTATTCATTAACAGAAGAAAGGCATAACTGATTGGGATGAAACTCAAGGCTATGAGGCCGGCCGCACGATAATTCATGGTTTCCACGGCTTCATAAATGGCGATGGAGGCCACCTTGGTCACTCCCGGAATGCTGCCGCCGACCATCAACAGTACGCCAAAGGCACCTATACTGTGAAGAAAGACCAAGACCGACGCGGCAACCAACCCGGCGATGCTGTTGGGGATGACCACCCGGATAAATGCCGCCGGTTGCGAAAGCCCAAGGACAGAAGCACTCTCCAAAAGCCGGCGATCGATTTTCAGAAAGGCCGCTTTCATCGGCTGGACGGCGAAGGAAATGCTGTAAATAATCGAAGCCAGCACAATGCCCAGAAAGGTAAACAACAGGGAGTTTCCTGTGAGGGCCTGCCAGAATTTCCCGATCCATCCCCTGGGACCCATGACCATGATTAAATAAAAACCGATCACGGTCGGCGGTAAGGCCATGGGGAGATAGATCAAGGCCTCCAGAAAGGATTTCCCGGGAAACCTGGAATAGGCCAGGACATAGGCCAGAGGGGCGGCTATAATGATCAGGATAACGGTGGTAACGACCGCCAGTTTTAAGGTAACCCAAAGTGCGAGATAATCCATTTACTTGTATCCATACTTTATTTTTATCTGATCAGCCTCAGACGAAAGAAGAAAGGCCAAAAATCGTTTCACCGTTTCCCGGTTTTTCGTGTTTTTCAATAGGCAGGCGAATTGAATGATAGCCGGCGCTTCCGGGATGATCAAGAAACAGCCGCTTTGTCCCTCAGGGGTGGAAGTTATCGACAGGGAGCAGAAACCGGCCTCAACCGCCCCGGTTGAGGCATACTGAAAGGACTGGGACACATCCTGGGCATTAACCAGCCTTGGCTGCAATGCATCCCACAATCCCGCTTTCTGCAAGGCCGTCTTGGCAGCCGCTCCGTAGGGGGAGGTTACCGGATTGGCCAGGGAGATCTTTTTAATCCGATTATTCTTCAGGGCTTCCCGCCAATCCCGGGACCTGCAGAAATCTTTTCGGGTCGACCATAGAACGTCCCGGCCTTCGGCATATAGGAAAGGCGCCTCTCCCAGGCCGTCTTTATGGAGACGGGCGGGTATTTCTTCGTCCGCCGACAGGAAAAGATCGTATGGGGCGCCATTGACAATCTGACTATAAAGGTTTCCCGTCGAAGAAAAAGTCGCCTCAACTTTAATCTTCGTTTTCGCCTCAAATCTTTCAGCGATCTCTTTGAAAGCTTGAATAAAATTGGCCGCAACAGCGACCCGGATTTTTTCCTGCGACCAGGCGGAAAAAGGGTTGATCAAAAAAACCATCAAGATTAGAAGAAGCTGAAAAGATTTTTTCATAATCTTATTTTTTTAGGGGAGACTTCGTATGTTAAAATTAGCATATAACTAGATGAATTACAAATGGATTATTAAAAGTGAGGCATATATTTTTTTTGAGGAGCGATTTGATAAAGGTTGTATTTTCCATTTAAGTTCCTTATCCAACGATGTTTTTTCCCCCCTTTTTCTCCTTGACCGCTCCTTCGGCTTCTTCTATACTTTGGTCGGCTTAAAAAATATGATCAAAGGGAAATTCAAAGGTTGATTTTTTTTACAAACCTAGTTATTATGCCGGCAATTTAGAGGGATTAGGCATAACATACCTAAAAAAAATCAACCAAAACCCTGCCGATCATCCTGAAATAATTAATTTTATTCGGGGCGTACTAAAGGAAGGACTTTGCGACATTGAAACGGGGGCTTAATCGGTCTCCAGAAAAATAGAGGAGGAATTTGATGAAAGCGGAAGACAGTGATATTTTAAAAGAATTTACAGCAGAGCAATTAACCAAGCTCGAAGAAATTATCAGCAAGCACAAAGGAAAACCCGGCGGATTAATTCCGGTGCTGGAAGAGGCGCAAGTGTCCCTGGAATATTTACCCATATCCGTGCAAAAGAAGATTGCCAAGGAATTGAATTTGCCTCTGAGCCGTGTTTACGGGGTGGTCACCTTTTACTCCTTCTTCACCATGACCCCCCGCGGCAAACACACGGTACGGGTTTGTCTGGGTACGGCCTGTTATGTCCGTGGCGGCAAGGCCCTGGCTGAAAGTCTTCAAAAGGAATTCGGCATTAAAGAAGGCGAAACCACACCGGATCGGATGTTCACTTTGGAAACCGTCCGCTGTTTGGGCGCCTGCGGCTTGGGGCCGGTGGTGGTGGTGGACGATGAAGTGCACGGCCGTATGAAACCATCCAAGGTCAGGGAAGTTTTGGCCCAATACAATTAACGCTATAATTTTGCAAGCAAAAATAACGGGAGGAAACGCCGATGGCGAAATTGCTTATAGATGATTTAAAAAAAATTAAAGAAAGAGTAGAAAAGGAAATGTCTTTACGGGAAGGCGACCGCCGCGTCAAGGTGACCGTTCATATGGGGACCTGCGGTATCGCTTCCGGGGCCAAGGCGGTTATGGATACGCTGCTTCAAGAAATCGAAGCCGCCGATTCCAGTGACGTGGCCGTGACCACGTCGGGCTGCATGGGTTTGTGCAGCCGTGAACCTTTGGTTACTGTGGAGATACTCAATCAAGAACCGATCAAGTACGAATATATGAATCCCAATAAAATGAGACAGGTTTTTAAAAGACATATTCTGGCGGGGGAGATTCAGACTCCCTTTGTTTTGGCGAAAGGCTCTGAAGTCATCAGATAATTTTTTCGCCCATAAGACATTCTGTATCGATAGCATAATAAATTCTCAAGGAGGATGTTGACTCAATGAAAGCTTTTCGTGCACATTTATTGATATGCGGAGGAACAGGTTGTCAATCTTCCGGTAGTCATAAGGTTAAACAAGCTCTTTTAGAAGAGGTTGATAAAAGAGGATTGGCTGAAGAAATAAAAGTTGTGGAAACCGGGTGTAATGGATTTTGCGCTTTGGGCCCGATTATGGTCGTTTACCCTGAAGGCGTCATTTATGTAACCATACAACCTGAGGATATCCCACAATTAGTTGAAGAACATTTAATCAAAGGAAGGGTTTTAGAGCGGCTTTTATATCATGAGCCTACGACCGATCAGATTATCCCGACCATGCAGGATATCCCTTTCTTTGCCCTTCAGGAACTGCGGGTGTTGAGGAACCGCGGTTTAATCGATCCTGAAAAAATCGAAGAATATATCGCCCGTGACGGCTATGCCGGCATGGCTAAAGCCCTGACCGAGATAGAGCCGGCGCAGATCGTTCAGGAAGTTCTTGATTCAGGTTTGCGCGGACGCGGCGGAGCAGGGTTCCCTACCGGGTTGAAATGGAGGTTCGCCTCCCAATCACCAGGGGATATCAAGTATGTATTATGTAATGCCGACGAGGGTGATCCGGGCGCTTTTATGGATAGAAGTGTGCTGGAAGCCGATCCTCACGCGGTCCTGGAAGGCATGGTCATCGCCGCCAAGGCCATCGGCTCTCATGAAGGTTATATTTACTGCCGCGCTGAGTATCCCCTGGCTATTCACCGTTTGAACATAGCCATTGCCCAGGCCAAAGAATCCGGATTGTTGGGCCAAGATATTTTGGGCACAGGCTTTAATTTTGATCTGGAGATTTATCAGGGAGCCGGCGCCTTTGTTTGCGGCGAAGAAACGGCGCTGATGACTTCCATTGAAGGAAAAAGAGGCATGCCGCGGCCAAGGCCGCCTTTCCCCGCTATTGCCGGTCTCTGGCAGAAACCGAGTATTTTGAATAATGTGGAAACGCTGGCTAATATTGGACAGATTATTTTACGCGGGTCCAAGTGGTATAATTCGGTAGGCACGGAAAGAAGCAAGGGAACCAAAGTATTTGCCCTGACCGGTGACGTGAACAATGTGGGCCTGGTGGAAGTCCCCATGGGAACCACACTCGGCAATATCGTTTTCGATATCGGCGGTGGCATCCCCAAAGGAAAAAAATTCAAGGCCGCTCAATTGGGAGGTCCATCCGGCGGCTGCATCCCTATTCAACATTTAAATGCTCCCGTGGACTATGAAAAGGTGGTTGAACTGGGCGCGATTATGGGCTCCGGCGGTTTGATCGTCATGAACGAAGACAAATGCGCCGTGGACATGGCCCGCTTTTTTATGGATTTCTGCCAGGATGAGTCCTGCGGCAAATGCACGCCCTGCCGCGAGGGGACCAAACGCATGCTGGATATTTTGACCAATATTACCCAGGGCAAGGGTAAAGAGGGAGATATCGAACTTCTGGAAGAAATGGCCGGGGTGATTAAGAATGCGGCCTTATGCGGACTGGGCCAAACAGCACCCAATCCGGTTTTAAGCACCATCCGATATTTCCGCCAAGAATATGAGGAGCACATCCGTGATCATCGCTGCCGGGCTGCAGTCTGCTCGGCCCTTTTCAGATCTCCCTGTCAACATACCTGTCCCATCGGAATGGATATTCCTACTTATATCGCCCTGATCAAGGAGGAACGATTCGGAGATGCCTACAAAGTTCTGTTGCAGACCAATCCTTTCCCATCAGTCTGCGGCCGGGTTTGCGATCATAAATGCCAGTCCAAATGCCGCCGCGGTAATATGGATGAGCCCTTGGCCATAAAATTCTTAAAAAGATTTATTACCGACAATGCTCTCCGGCCGAAAATTGAGCCGGTGCCGTTGTCCAGAAAAGAAAAAATCGCCGTCATCGGGGCAGGCCCGACCGGCCTGACCGCCGCCCGTGATCTGGCCCTGCGCGGTTATAAGGTAACGGTGTTTGAGGAGCTGCCAAAACCGGGCGGAATGCTGGCTTGGGGTATTCCTTCCTACCGTTTGCCCCGAGATATTCTGGAAAAGGAAATCGATGATATCCGGGCACTGGGAGTGGAAATCCGCTTGAATACCCGCGTGGGCCGCGATATTACCTTGGAAAAACTGGAAAAGGATTTTGATTATATCTATCTGGGTTCCGGGGCGCACAAGAGCCAGAAAATGAATGTCCCCGGCGAAGACCTGAAAAACGTTTTCGGCGGAGTGGAGTTCCTGCGAGATTATAATGCCAATGAAGACGGGTGGCTGAAAGGCCAAAAAACCTTAGGCAAAAACGTGGCTGTAGTCGGCGGAGGAAATTCGGCCATCGACGCCGCCCGCGTCGCCGTGCGTCTTGGGGCGAACGTCACCATTCTTTACCGCCGCTTGAGACAGGATATGCCCGCGGCCCAGGAGGAAATCAAGGCCGCTGAAGAAGAAGGCATCAAGATCGAATATCTGGTCGCCCCATTGAAAATTGAAGGCGCAAAAGGGAAAGTCAGCTCGATTACCTGCCAGCGCATGACCCTGGGCGACTTTGATGCCAGCGGCCGCAAACGTCCGGTGGCCATTGCCGGATCCGAATTCACTTTAAAACTTGATTCCGTTATTGCCGCTATCGGCCAGGTTCCCGATATGAGTTTTATCGATCAAAAAAGCGGTATCAAAATCAACCGAAGGAATTGTTTTGAGGTGGGCGATGAATTCAAATCCCGCACGGAAAATCCCCACTACTTTGCCGGTGGCGATGCGGTAACCGGCCCGGATACGGTCATTGGGGCCATTGCCGCAGGACATCAGGCCGCAGACGACATCGATGCCGCCATAAGGAAGGCCAACGGTGAACCAGCCTATGAAAAACCGGCCCGGGAAAAAATTGATGTGCCTCTGGTCATCGATGAAGAGACCGTTGAAACCCCGCAAATGGCCATGCCGGAACTTTCCGGCGACCGACGCAAAATGGATTTTGCCGAAGTGGAGTTGGGGTTCACGATAGAGGATGCCGTTAAAGAAGCCTCGCGATGCTTACGTTGCGACGCTGAATTATAAATTATTTAACCCTAAGCTTACGGAATCACCGGTTGGTATGCTGACCAATTCGGTTCTGGATCTGATTGGGAAGATCTCCGAATATAAAGTTTGAGCGGTTAAACTGGAAGCAACTTGATCGCCTTCTGGAGATATCTCATTATGATTGCCAAATACACAAAATAAAATATGAGGGGGTGCTCAATGAGTAATGATGCTAAGATTTTGGGTGCGTCTGCGAAGAGCGGCAGATGGTGGTTCGTTGTTTTAGGGTTGGTCATGAATCTATGCTTAGGAGCGGTTTATGCTTATAGCATCTTTCTGAAACCGATCAGGGAAGCCTTTGCTGGAATTTCAGCTTTTCAGGCTAATTTGCCTTTCATGACTTTTCTGGCCTTCTTTTCTATTCTGATGTTTTTTGGCGGTCGTTTGATGGAAAAGATGGGTCCGCGAAACCTCTCGATCCTCGGCGGTGTTATTGTCGGTCTGGGCTGGTTGCTTTCGAGTTTTGCGCCCAATATTTGGGTGCTCATTTTAACCTACGGCGTGATTGCCGGATCGGGCGTCGGTCTGGTTTATGGCTGTCCCGTCGCTTTGGGAGGAAGATGGTTTCCGGATAAAAAAGGTTTGGCTGTCGGTTTGATGCTGGCCGGCTTCGGTGGATCAGCCGCGATTATGGCCCCGATCGCTAATGCCCTAATCCCATCTGTCGGATTACCGGCAACCTTCATCTATTTCGGAATCGCCTTTGGAATTATTATTGTTGTCCTGAGTTTGCCTTTTAGATTTCCTGCCGACGGGTGGGTGCCTTCAGGCTGGAAGCCGGCCGCAGGAGCGGTTGCAGCGGCGGATTTAACGCCGGGCGAAATGGTGAAAACCGGATCATTTTGGGGATTATTTCTTTGTTACATTATCGGCTGTATGGCCGGTTTGATGGCCATCGGCATATCCAAACCGGTGGGTAACGAGATCATCAAAATTTCCGGCGCGACGGCCGCCATGTTGGTCAGCGTGTTCGCCGTTTTCAACTTTTTAGGCCGTCCGCTTTTCGGCTGGCTGACCGATAAGATAAAACCCCGCAATGCTGCCTTGCTCAATCTGTTCATCATTCTCCTGGTTTCGATTATGATGATTTTTGCCAAAGAGGGTAATAACGGTCTTTACGTGATCGGCTTCATCGGTTTCTGGCTATGCCTGGGTGGCTGGCTGGCGATTGCTCCGACCGCCACGGTCATTTTCTTCGGCGCGAAAAATAATGCCCGTAACTATGGCACAGTCTTTTTCGCTTACGGCATAGGCGCCATTATCGGCGGCCTTATTTCCGGTCAGGCCAAAGATGTGTTCGGAACATACACCTTTGCCTTTTATCCAACGGCGGTGCTCGCGGTTGTCGGGCTTGTACTGGCTTTCGTCTTGATTAAACCGCCCCAAAAAGCATAAACACCATTGAAATTTTGATAGACTGTTTTGAAGTAAAAAAAGGCCCTTCAGCCTAAAAATTGAAGGGTCTTTTTTTTCATCAACCCAAACAAACTGAATCTGGTCAGCTAAATCAGGTTTTTATCCTTGACCCCTTGCCCACCTTCTTTTATACTCCAAACGTCCTCAAATAACCCTCATCCAAAGATCAATGGGATTTTCTGGAAGGAATCGAAAAAACAATAGATGGAATACGGGGAAGGCCTTCCCCAGAAAAAAAAGGAACTGAAAGTAGTTTTCAATAAGGAGGTAATCGGGTGATAGGAAGAAATGTAAAAACCAATTTTAGTGCCAAATCAGTAAAACCGGTCATAGACAAAACCACCTATGTTCACCCACTGGCAGCCGTCATTGGGAATGTGACTCTGGGAAAACATATCATGGTGTCGCCCACAGCCTCAATCAGAGGCGATGAAGGGCAGCCCTTTTATATCGGCGATGATTCCAATGTTCAGGATGGGGTAGTGATTCATGCCCTGGAGACGGAAACCGACGGCCGGCCGGTCGAGAAAAATTTATATGAAATTAAAGGTAAACAATACGCCGTGTATGTCGGCAGCCGCGTTTCCCTGGCCCATCAGTCACAGGTCCACGGCCCTGCCGTTGTACTGGATGACACTTTTGTCGGTATGAAGGCCCTTGTATTTCGCTCCTTTGTCGGAGAAGGCTGCGTGATTGAACCGGGGGCGATGGTTATCGGTGTAAAGGTCCCACCCTCCCGCTATGTCCCCGCAGGTGCCGTTGTCAACAACCAGGAACAGGCGGATAAGCTACCTCGGGTTACCGAGGATTACCCCATGAAAAATATGAACAAAGGGGTGATCCACGTCAATACGGGTTTGGCTAAGGCCTATCTTTCAGCTGAAAAAAAGAAGAAATAGAAGGAAATTGGAGGAGTATTGAATTTGTAAACGGCCGTCCTTTTCTCAATAAAGGTAAAGGACGGCCGTGAACATTCAGAAAAAAATATTAGGCTTCTGCTTTCTCCAAAGGCATTTTATAGACGAAGGGGCAAGTCAACGAAGGATCATCCGTCGGTGGTTTGAACAAAGGCCGTGTTGGTGTATAAGTATTCCACCTTCTCCTTGTGCTTCATTTCCTCATTGGCTATTCTCAACAGCATATCCTTTATTTCTCCGTCCGGGAAAGGGGATGTTGGTTCTAAAATGCATTTTCACGGTGGCTGAGATCAGAGGTCCTTATTTTTTTATGATCTTATACTTTGTCTTTACCGTCACATTATTTTTGATCATCGCCCAAACAGGGCAATAAGTTTCTTCCGCCAGTTTTAATGCCTTTTCAATATCGGAGTTCTCAAGATCGTTGGATTGAATTTGTATGTCCATCATGATCTGACTAAAAGAGGTCGGATGCTGATCTCTTCGTGTCCCTTCGATTTTCATTTCAAAGCCGTTGACGGTCTTTCTCATTCTTCGGAGCAACGGCAGTATGGTTCCGCTGGTGCAGGCGCCCAGACTGATTAAGAACAGCTCCAAAGGCATATACCCTTCATTGTTTCCGAGAGGTGGAATATAGTCGGCTATAATTTCCGTATTTTCTTTGGATCGGCATGAAAACTTGATCTTATCATTGATAAGTTTGATCTTGGCTTCAAGAATATCTCCCATTATAAGATCCTTTCTTTATTCTCTTGGTTTTCTTTTCTGCAATTTTAATCCACGAATCCCGAGACTAAACAGAAATCCAGGGGGCAACTTAAAGATTTTTCTTCAAAATCCAGGTGCGAATTTTGGCATCCAGTTCTTTGATGGTCCCTTTTTGATTTCGGGCCAGCTTTTTAAGATCATCATATTCAATGGAAAAATCTTTTATCCGTTCATTGGCCTGGCCGGGCCGGGTCCATTTTTTAATCCGTATAGGTCCCCAGGGGGTTTTTATGGTTTGAATGGTCCGGGGTGAAGACAGGCGATCCACTTCATAAGACCTGACTCCCAGGGTAGTGGTTTCCTGCAAAATTAGGCTTTGCAATCGGGCCTGGTTTTCCGGTTTGGATAAGACCTGGATCAAAACAGCAGGACGGTTCTTCTTCATCTGGCAGGGGATGAAGAGGCAATCCAAGGCCCCGGCTTCAAAAAGATGCTCCATCAAAGGATCGTACCATTGGGGATTCATGTCGTCGATATTGGTTTCCAGGACGATCAATTTCTCATGCTTTAGGTTGGAAGGTTTTTCTCCGAGCCAGATCCGCAAGGCATTAGGACGATCCTTTAGATGCCTTTGCCCCAGGCCGTAGCCCACGCCTTTTAAGACCATGGCCGGAGGACGGCCGTAGGATCGAACGTAGTGGGTCAGGATAGCCGCCCCGGTAGGGGTGACCAATTCTTTATCCGCCTTCGACGGGATCACCTCTGCCCCCTTGAGTAGGGCCAGGGTAGCCGGGGCTGGTAGAGGCAGGGGACCATGGCCGCTTTGAATCCATCCTTGACCCAAAGGCAGGGGAGAGGAGATAATATTCCCGATTTGAAAATAGTTGATAGCGAGTGCCGCCCCGACAATATCCACCACCGTATCCAGGGCGCCGATTTCATGGAAATGCACATCCTCGACGTCTATCCCATGGATTTTTCCTTCCACCCTGGCTAACCGTTTTAAAATCGCCAGGCTGTTTTCTTTGATGAGATTTTCTGTTTTGCTTTTTTCAATTAGCTGTTTGATCGTCTTATAGGTCCTGAAAATAGGCTGGCCCTTTTTTCCTTTAACGACCAATGTCTGTCCGGTTATGTAGGAACGTTCTTCCCGTTTTATGATTAACTGGAGCTCAGGCAGCGGTAATTGGCTCAAGGTTTGTCGCAGGAGTTTTCTGGGAAGCCCAAGGTCTAAAAAGGCCCCCAGAATCATGTCCCCGCTGATACCGGAGAAGCAGTCAAAGTAAGCGATCTTCATAGAAAGTCCTTGACGGGTTGATGAAAAACATCTATCTGTGGCCTTGTCCTCATCCTGTTCCATGTACGCCTTCATTCCTCGAATTTTTCTTCGCATGAAGGACGATGCTCAGACCCATCCGTTCGGGATGGGTCCCAGTTTGGGCGCCTTACATCTAAATGTTTTTGATCAACCCGTAATAAGATAAATTTTATATCAGATTTAAATGATCTTCGGTAAAAGTTTTTTAGCTTTGGATTTTGGGGCCAGTAAGGCCAAATCAACCACTTCATCGATATCCTTGACCAAGACAAACTGGATTCTACGGCGGACCGATCTGGGGATTTCCATTAAATCTCTTTTGTTTTGCTCTGGGATGATCAAGGTTTTTATCTTAGCCCGGATGGCCGCCAAAGTTTTTTCTTTAAGCCCGCCTATAGGCAGAACTTTGCCTCTAAGGGTGATTTCACCGGTCATGGCCATGTCTTTATTGACCGGGATCTTGGTCAAGGCGGAGATCAAAGAAGTCACCAGGGTCACGCCGGCCGAAGGACCATCCTTAGGGATGGCTCCGGCCGGGACATGGATGTGAATGTCCATATGTTCATAAAAATTATCTCTGAGATGGAACCGTTCTGATCGTGATCGGGCATAACTCAAAGCCGCCTGGGCCGATTCTTTCATCACCTCACCGAGCTGGCCGGTCAAGGTTAAGCTCCCTTTACCCTTTAGGATCATGGTTTCTACATAGAGCACTTCGCCGCCGGTTTGGGTCCAGGCCAGTCCCGTAGCCACACCCACCTCATGAAGATTCCGGACTTCATCGGGCAGATAGGGGGGGGGGCCTAGAAATCGGTGCAGGTTTCCCTTGAAAACCGTGAAACTTCCTTTCTCACCTTCGGCTATCCGCCGGGCGATTTTGCGGCAAATAGTGCCTAATTCTTTTTCTAGATTTCGAAGTCCGGATTCATCCGTATATTCGTTGATAATGGTTAGGATGGTTTCCCGGCTGATTTTCAGTTGCCCCGGCTTCAGACCGTTTTCCCTCAGTTGCCTGGGCAGCAAATAAGACAGAGCGATTTTTAATTTTTCTTCATCGGTGTAACCGGATAGTTCGATAACCTCCATCCGGTCTTTCAGGGCCGAGGGGATAGGATCGACGGAATTGGCTGTGGTGATAAACATCACCGAGGAAAGGTCGAAGGGAATATTCAGATAATGATCGCTGAAGGAGAAGTTTTGCTCGGGGTCTAATACTTCCAATAAAGCGGCCGCAGGATTCCCCCGGAAATCCGAACCGATTTTGTCCACTTCATCCATCATGAATACCGGGTTATTGGTCCCCACCTGTTTGAGTCCCTGGAGGATTCTTCCCGGCAAGGCCCCGATGTAAGTCCGACGGTGCCCTCGAATTTCAGCCTCATCCCGGACCCCCCCAAGAGAGATACGAATGAATTTTCTGCCCAAGGCCCGGGCAATGGACCTTCCCAGAGAGGTTTTCCCTACTCCCGGAGGCCCGACGAAACACAGGATAGGGCCTTTCATTTTGGGATTCAACTTCCGGACACTTAAGAATTCCAATATCCGTTCTTTGACCTTTATTAAGTCATAGTGATCCTCATCCAGAATCTTCTGTGCCTCTTTAACCTTGATCTTGTCCCGGGTCTTTTTATCCCAAGGCAAGGAAACAATCCAGTTCACATAAGTCCGGATAATGGAAGTTTCGGCCGAATCAGGGTGCATCTGCTCCAGACGGGCAACCTGTTTTAAGGCTTCTTCCTTGGCTTCCTTGGGCATCCGCATCCCGTTGAGCTTAGTTTTGTATTCTTTTAATTCGGCCGTTTTTTCTTCGTATTCCCCTAATTCCCGCCGTATGGCCCGAAGCTGTTCACGAAGGTAATATTCCCTCTGGCCCTTACCCATCTCCTCTTTGGCTTCGGATTGGATACGGGCCTGCACGGTGGAAACCTCCAGTTCCTTGGCCAAATGTTCATTGATCCGTTGAAGCCGGGCCAGGGGATCGGACAACTCCAAAATTTCCTGGGAAGCTTCTATCTTCAATCGCAAGTTCGAAGCGACCAGCTCGGCTAATTGCCCCGGTTCTTCAATGCTGTTCAAAATGGCGGTGACGTCTGCGGAAAGCATGTCTTTCAAAGAGAGTATCTTTTCACTCTGTTCCCGGACATTGCGCATCAGGGCTTCGGTTTCAACCTGACTGCCGGGTGTGACTTGATCCGACAGGGTTTCGAATCGGACCCGGATGAATGGATGGAATTCCAGATATTCCAGGACCCTGACCCTGGTAATACCTTGAACCAGGATTTTCAGGCTTCCATCCATAAGTTTCAAGGTCCTCAGGATGATGGCCGCTGTACAAATAGAATAGAGGTCCTCGGATTTGGGATCTTCGGTAAGGGTGTCTTTTTGGGCTGTTAAAAGGACCAGGCGGTCCTGA
The DNA here is from genome assembly GCA_049520575.1 of Thermodesulfobacteriota bacterium. Classification (GTDB taxonomy): domain Bacteria; phylum Desulfobacterota; class RBG-13-43-22; order RBG-13-43-22; family RBG-13-43-22; genus RBG-13-43-22. Next base: position 74,041 of record JBEKPQ010000004.1, read on the forward strand.
GCCACGGCTTTTTCCACGGCCAGGATGGAACCCTCTCTGTTTACCAGCAAGGGCAGGATAATGTTGGAAAAAACAACCACGTCTCTGACGGGAATCAAGGGAAGGACTGAAGGCAGGGACAGGTCCTTAAAAGGTTCCCCGATAATCTTTTCCGTTTCAAAATCAATATCTTGATAAGCCATAGTCTCGATAAGAAAGAGGATCCAAGGGTTCAAGGATTTAAGAGTTTGAGAAATAGCTTTCTTTTTTGCCTCTAACCTTGCATCCAGCCTTGTTGTATTAATGTAAAGGGATATTCCCTGATCGTCAAGGGAATTAGCGAAATGATGAAAAACATCCATATTTTACTTGACCTTTTTTAAGGGCCTGTGATAAAAATTTTCCTTTATTATATTTTTCTGAATGGTGAATGAAATGACAGGGAGCAAGAAGAGAATTGCGCTGAACGCCAAGGGAATTCAGGAGGCCCTGAATCGAATGGCGGCCCAAATGGTTATCGATTCTCCGGAGACGGAGCGATTGGTGTTGATCGGTATTCGCACCGGAGGGGCTTTTCTGGCCGATCGAATCCAAAAGCTTATCCAGGCCCAAAAAGGAACGGCTGTTTCCACCGGGGCTTTGGATATAACCCTTTATCGGGACGACTGGACGAGAATAAACCACAAACCCATCGTCGGAAAGACGGAAGTACCTGTTTGCTTGGATGATAAGACTATTATCTTGGTGGATGACGTACTTTATACCGGCCGAACGGTTCGGGCGGCCCTGGATGCCTTGATCGATTTCGGAAGACCGCGCCGTATTTCCTTGGCGGTTTTAGTTGATCGCGGGGGCCGGGAATTGCCCATCAGCGCTGATTATTTCGGTTTGCGGCTTGACGCCAAACCCGGAGAACGGGTCAATGTTTATTTGACGGAAATGGGGAAAAAAGATCAGGTGGTTGTTGAGGGTGGAAGCGAGACCAAAATTAATCGAACAGTCATTCATAAAAAAAAAGTAAGGGTATAAGGTTTACAATTCAAAGTTGAAGTAAGGATTTTCCTTGGAACTTTAAACTAAAAATTATTTCACAGTTTTAATTCAAAAATAGTCTACAGGAGTTTCCATGGTTTCCGAGAGAAAAGAAATTAAGGGAGAGAAAATTGGGGCGGTGATGGTGGTCGGTGGAGGGATTGCCGGGATGCAAGCGGCCCTTGATTTGGCCAATTCAGGATATTATGTCTATCTCATTGAAAAGTCCCCTTCCATCGGAGGCGGGATGGCCCAGTTGGATAAGACCTTCCCGACCAACGATTGTGCCATGTGAATTATCTCGCCCAAATTGGTCGAGGTCGGCCGACATATCAATATCGAGTTACTCACCTTATCTGAGGTAACGGCAATTTCCGGGGAAGAGGGAAATTTCACCGTCCAGGTACATCAGAAACCCCGCTATATCGATATGAATAAATGTATCGCCTGCGGATTATGCGCCGAGAAATGTCCTAAAAAAGTCAAGGACGCATATAATGAGGGTCTGGGGATGCGTAAGGCGGCCTATGTCAAATATGCCCAGGCCGTTCCCTTGAAATACGTTATCGATGAAGCCAATTGTATTTTTTTTCAAAAAGGGAAATGCCGGGCCTGCGAAAAATTTTGCCCCAGCAAGGCCGTCAATTTCGAGGATAAGCCGAAGGACCTGACCCTGCAGGTCGGGTCGGTCATTCTGGCCTCCGGATTTCAATGTTATGACCCCACCCAGTATGATGCCTATGCCTATGCTAAATTACCCAACGTGATCACGGCCATGGAGTTTGAACGCATCCTTTCGGCCTCGGGGCCTTTCATGGGCCATTTGGTGCGCCCTTCCGACAAAAAAGAGCCTAAAAAAGTAGCCTGGCTGCAATGTGTGGGGTCCCGGGACATCAATCACGGCGACCATGGGTATTGTTCGGCAGTCTGTTGCATGTATGCCATCAAGGAATCAACCATTGCCATGGAACACAGTAAAGATAAGCTGGAATGCACCGTCTTTTACATGGATATCCGTTCCTACGGCAAGGATTTTGAACGCTATTACAACAAGGCTAAAGATCAAGGGGTGAGCTTCGTCCGTTCCCGGATCCATATGGTCAATTCTGTTCCCGGAACGGATAACCTGCGGATCACTTATGTCACCGAGAAGGGCCAGGTGGTCAGCGAAGATTTTGATCTGGTCGTCCTATCCGTCGGGTTGGAGATTTCTCAGGAGTCCGTGGCTCAAAGCCATCAGTTGGGACTGACTCTGGACCATTATTCTTTCATTCAAAGCAATAGTTTTGCACCGGTGGCTACATCGGTTCCCGGCATCTACGGCTGCGGGGTTGTTTCCGGTCCCAAGGATATCCCTCAATCGGTTATGGAGGCCAGCGCCGCGGCCTGTGCGGCCGCCCGAAACCTTTCTTCAGCCAGAAACACCCTTACCAAGGAAAAAATCGTGCCCAAGCCCCGTATCGTGGCCGGAGAACGCCCCAGGATCGGAGTCTTTGTCTGTGATTGCGGTATCAACATCGCCGGTGTGGTTAGGGTTCCGGAAGTGGTTGCCTATGCCAAAAACCTGCCCTATGTGGAATATGTGCAAGAAAACCTTTTTACCTGTTCGCAGGACACCCAGGAAAAGATGAAAGAGGTAGTCCGGGAGCACCGATTGAATAGAATTGTTGTGGCCGCCTGCACACCCAGGACCCATGAGCCCCTTTTCCAAGAAACGTTAGTCGAGAGCGGCTTAAATAAATACCTCTTTGAAATGGCCAATATCCGTAATCATGATTCCTGGGTCCATGCTGCTGATCCGGATGCGGCGACAGTGAAGGCCAAAGACCTGGTCCGTATGGCCATCTCCAAAGCGGCCCTTTTGGAACCTTTGCAGGATACGGAGGTGGAAGTGGCCCAATCTGGGCTGGTGGTCGGTGGGGGTGTGGCCGGTATGACCGCCGCCCTTGAATTGGCCGAACAAGGGTATCAGGCCTATCTGGTGGAAAAGTCTTCTCAGTTAGGCGGGCAGGCCTTGAAGTTGAATACGACCTGGCGGGGAGAAGATATTCGGGGGTTTTTAAAGGACCTGGTCCGTAGGGTGGAAGAACATCCCCGAATTAAGCCTTATACAAGACACCAGGTGACCCAGGTGGATGGTTTTGTGGGCCAATTCAAAACGCGTTTGTCCGGGATGGATGATCCCTCGGTCATCACCGACTTGGAGCACGGCATTGTCGTCATTGCCACCGGGGCACAGGAATTCAAACCCGAAGAATATCTCTATGGGAAAGATCCCAGGATTTTGACTCATCTGGAACTGGATCAGAAGATGGCCGGAAAGGATCCCCTGGTCGAGAGGGCGAATTCCATTGTTTTTATCCAGTGTGTCGGCTCACGGGAACCGGTAAGGCCTTATTGCAGTAAGGTCTGCTGTACCCATTCGGTTCATTCGGCCCTTGAGTTAAAAGAAGAAAATCCCGATCGGGACATCTATATCCTCTACCGGGATCTGAGGACCTTTGGAGAACGGGAGGATCTGTATAAGCAGGCTCGTCAGGCCGGTATTTTATTCATTCGTTATTCTCATGAAGAAAAACCGGTTGTGGAAGCGGGGAGAAATGGATTGACCATCACGGTCAAGGATCAAGTTCTGGATCAGGACATAAAGATTGAAGCCGATCTGTTGACCCTGGCCGGGGCCATTGTATCGATCAGGGACCATGAACTGGCCCAGTTATTTAAAGTCCCGTTGAACGAAGACGGCTTTTTCGTGGAGGCCCACGCCAAGTTGAGGCCGGTCGATTTTGCCACTGATGGGGTCTTTTTATGCGGCCTGGCCCATTATCCCAAACCCATAGAAGAATCCATCGCCCAGGCTCAGGCGGCGGTTGCTCGGGCGGTTACCTTGCTGGCCGGATTAAAGATCCAGGTGAGCGGCACCGTGGCCCAGACTAACCCGGACTGGTGCAGTCAATGCGGTATGTGTATTGCGATTTGTCCCTATTCAGCACCAGGCTGGAATGAGAGGACCGGTAAGGCTGAAATCAATCCGGCCTTGTGTAAGGGATGCGGTCTATGTGTGGCTTCCTGCAGGTCCGGGGCCATCAACCTGAAGGGATTTGATCGGGAACAAATCTTTGCCATGATCGAAGCAGCATAAATTCAGTTACGAGTTGCGCGTTACGAGTTATGGGTTATTTGTCTATAAGAAAAACCCGCAACCCGAAACTCGCAATGAGGTTATATATGAACGAACCTTTTGAGCCAAAAATTATCGCTTTTTTATGTAACTGGTGCAGTTATGGGGGGGCGGATCTGGCCGGCGTCAGCCGATTGCAATATCCTCCAAATATCCGTGTCGTCCGCATTCCCTGCTCGGGCAGGCTGGATCCCAAATTTATTCTAGCTTCCTTTAGAAGGGGCGCCGATGGGGTCTGGGTATCAGGCTGCCATCCGGGAGACTGCCATTATATCGCCGGGAATTACTATGCCCGTCGAAAATTCGCTGTGCTCAAAGGGCTTCTCGAACACATAGGCATCGAACCCGGACGCCTTCATTTTTCCTGGGTTTCTTCAGCCGAAGCCACCAAATTTCAACAAGTGGTCACTGAAGTTACCGAGGCGGTCAAGACCCTGGGACCGGCCAAACATTTTATCAAGCAGATGCCTGAGGTGGCTTAGATGCAGGAATATACCAAAAAAATACAAGAGGCAGCCAAAAGGCTGTTAACGGAAAAAAAGGTTGATGCCGTCATCGGTTTTCGACGGGGAACCGTTCCCATGATGAATGAACCCATCCTGGTTCGGGACGTTAAGGATATCGACAAACTTTACTGGGATTCTTTCTGTGGCGTTAATCTGGCTAATTATTTACCCAAACGGAAGGAGCGGTTGGCCATTTTCGCCAAAGGTTGTGATTCCCGAAATATCGTTATCCATTTACAGGAAGGACAGATCAAAAGGGAACAACTTCATATCATCGGTATCCCTTGCCAGGGAATGGTTGACCGGCGAAAAATCTGGGCCAAACTGGAGGGAAAAGAGCCTATCCTGGTGGAAGAAACAGGAGATCAGGTCGTGGTCTCCGGAAAAGATTTTAAGGAAACGTATCAAAAAGCCGACTTGCTTCAGGAAAATTGCGCCATCTGTATTCACCGCAATCCCGTTCTTTACGATGAATTGGCGGGAGAACCGGTCAAGGAACAAGAGGGTGTGGATCGTTATGAAGACGTCCGGGCCATTGAGGCCATGGATCCCGAGGCCCACTGGCAATATTTTGAAGAATTGATCCAGCCTTGTATTCGCTGTTATGCCTGTCGAAATGCCTGCCCCTTGTGTTATTGCCCGACCTGTTTTGTCGACGAGTCCCGTCCTCAGTGGATGGGCAAAAGCCTGGACCCGACGGACGTGCGGACCTTTCATTTTCTCAGGGCCTTTCATTGTGCCGGCCGGTGTACCGATTGTGGGGCTTGTGAACGGGCCTGCCCGGTGGGAATCAAGGTCCGTCAGTTCACCAAGAAATTAGAAAAAGACATCCTGGACCTTTATCACTTTGAGGCGGGGATGGTCCTGGAGGGAAGACCACCCATGGATGTCTATTTGCCCGACGACCCGGAAAATTTTATAAAGTAGCTCTTTGCCGACAGCCTTCAGCTATCAGTAACCCATTGAAAGTCGAAGGCTGGAAGCTGATCGCTGAAAGCCGATGGCAGGAATCTAAAAAGGATCGTTTATGATCGAAAAAATCTTCTCCAAAAAAGAATGGAATGACTGGCTGAAGGAACTCAAAAAATCTTTTGAGTTGTTTGGGCCGAGAGCTGAAGGGGATCAGGTCAACTTTGCCCCTCTGAAGGAGGGAACCGAACCTGATTTTTCTTTTCAGAATACAAGGCTTTCTCCCAAGGGCCTGGTTCAACCTGCCTCGGAACGGATGTTTAAGTTCACTCTGGACCCTGAAGACCCTGAGGCCAACATCTTAAAAGAGGACCCGAAAAAAGAAAATTCACGACTTTTAGCAGGAATTCGTCCCTGTGATGCCCGGGCTTATGATCTGGTCAGGAAAAACTTTGTTACGCCCGATTATCAGGACCCCTGGTGGCAGCAAGGCCGAGATCGCCTGATGCTCATGGGCCTGGGCTGCAATCATCCCTGTTCGACCTGCTTTTGTTCCTCGGTGGGCGGTGGCCCTTTTGATACAGCCGGATTGGATCTCCTGATGACCGATCTGGGAGAAAATTATTTAGTCCGGTCCTGCACAGAAAAAGGGGAGGGGTTGTTAAAAACTTCTCCGGGAAAATTCGCTTCCGAGGAAGACCGGAAAAAGGCAGCTGACATTCAAAAGCTGGCCGAGGAAGCGTTATCCTCGAAAGTGCCGACCAATCGCTTGAAGGATCAGGGGTTGTTAGACTTATTCAATGCCCCGTTCTGGGACGAGGTCCAGTTCGCCTGCATCAATTGCGGGACCTGCACCTATTTATGTCCAACCTGCTGGTGTTTCGACATTCAGGATGAAGTCCGAGGGACGGAAGGGATCAGGATGCGCAACTGGGATTCCTGTATGTATCCGCTGTTCACCCTGCATGGTTCGGGTCATAACCCGAGAGGAGAAAAGATCCAGCGGGTCCGGCAGCGATTTATGCACAAGCTTAAATATTATGTCGATAAATATGGAAACGGGGTGGCCTGCGTAGGATGCGGACGGTGTGTGCAATTTTGCCCGGTCAATATTGATATCCGGCGCGTTTGTCAACTGATGAATGATTACCAGGCCAAATAGAGGGGGTGTTTCAGTGGGAAATCCGTATCTACCCTATCCGGTCCGCATTGACCAGATTGTTATCGAGACCGAAGACAGAAATCTAAAAACATTTAAATTTGTATTTCTTAACCCGGAAGATGAAAAAAAGTTTGCTTACCATCCAGGCCAATTTGCCGAACTTTCCGTTACCGGGAAGGGGGAAATCCCCATTGGTATCGCCTCCTCGCCGACTGAAAAGGGATTTCTCCTGTTTACGGTAAACAAGGTGGGCTTGGTAACCACTTTTTTACACAACATGAAAGAGGGCGATATCATGGGGGTTCGGGGACCTATGGGCAACTGGTACCCTCTGGACCAGATGGAAAACAAGAATATCGTTATCGTGGCCGGGGGTTTTGCCTTTACCACCCTTCGGTCGACGATCGTTTTTCTACTTGATCCGGCCAATCGCAGCCGATTTAAGGATATTACCCTTATCTATGGGGCTCGCACTCCCGGTATGCTGCTTTACAAAGACGAGCTGGCTGCCTGGGAAGCCAGGGACGATATCAATGTCCATATTACCGTTGACGGGACCGATGACCAGGATTGGAAATATAATATCGGCTTTGTGCCGGCCATTACTGAAAAGAAGGCCCCAAGTGCCGAAAATGCTTACGCCTTGGTCTGCGGACCGCCGATAATGATTAAATTTACCCAGCCGGCTCTGGAAAAGCTGGGGTTTCCGGCCGAGCGGATTATCATGAGTCTCGAAAACCGGATGAAATGCGGTATCGGGATGTGCGGACGGTGCAGTGTGGGCCCGGAGTTCGTCTGCAAAGACGGCCCGGTCTTTACCCTGGCTAAGCTGAATACCCTACCCAAGGAATTTTGACAGGTTGCTGAAAAAGGCCCATCAATCCCGCCAACGGCGGGATTGCCATCATCCCTCCCCGCCTTTCGACGGGGCAGGCTTATTGCGACGTACTATTATGTGCGTCGCATTCCTCGGAATTTTGGGCGCCTTGTAGCCGGTCGGGCCGCTCGGTCCGCTCGACTTTGTCGAGCTTTAAAAAGGTTCCCGGTTGGGAACTGATCGTCGAGCTTTTGAAAAGGCTTCCTGTCCGACTCCCTCTGGGGGTCTCCCCAAAGATCGGCAAAGCCGATCGGCCGGAAGCCGGGCTTGAACCTTTTTGAGCAACCTGTAATAAAGAGTTATTCCGCAAACCGTTAATTATGACTTTAGAAGCAGAAACGCTTTTGATAAGCTTTAATACCTCATGTTTTAAATAAACCATCGGTTAAGAAAAAGAGAGGTTTAAATCATGCTAAGTATGATGCGAAAACGCGCCCAATCGTGGATCATCAAAGTGCTCCTTTTTTCAGTCGCTATAGTTTTTGTTTTTTGGGGGGTTGGCAGTTTTCGTTCGGAAAAGGCCTCACAGGTGGCCAAGGTTAACGGGAAAACCATCTCAGTTAATGAATATCAACAAGTTTATCGAGAGACCCTGGATAGGATCAAAGATGTTTACGGCCAATCCTTGGATGAAAAGACCATGTATTCCCCGGAATTCAAGAAAAAAGTTCTGGACGGCTTGATAGAAAAAAGGCTTATTTTGGAGACGGGAAAGGCTCTGGGTTTTTCGGTGACTTCGGAAGAACTCGCCCGAACCATACAACAAATGCCGTTTTTTCAGGAAAACGGCAAATTCAGTCTTTTTAAATATAAAAGAATGCTGCAGATGAAGCGTATGACTCCCGAAATATTTGAGGCCGAACAGAAAACGGCCCTGCTTCTAGAACGGGTCAACACTTTCTTAACTGATTTTATCAAGATCGAACCGGAAGAGATCCGCCATTTTTATTCCTTTCTGAACGATGAAGTCAATGCCTATTTCTTGCCTTTTAAAAAGGAGGACTATAAGAATCAGGTCGTCATTACCCAGGAACAATTAAAGACCTATTTTAACCAGAATCAGTCCCGATATCGAACCCCGGTTCAGGTTCGGATGGCTTATCTGGATACCAACCTAAAAGATTTTGATTCCAAGGTGATAGTGACCGACAAAGAGGTTCAGGAATATTATCAACAAAACCAACAAAAATTTCTCGATACAAAAACCAGTAAACCCCTGCCTGTGGAGCAGGTTCAGGATAAAATACGGACCGTCTTGAAATCAGACAAGACCCGTGAATTGGCCCGCCAAAAGACCGAAGAGGTTTACGATCAAGTCCTTACCAAAGGCAACCTGAAAGTTTTCGGGAGGGAATTCAAGGTCCCAATCAAGGAGACGGAGTGGATGACCTACGGAGTAAAACTATCCGGGATTGAGGGCGTCAAAGAATTTAATCAAAAGGCCTTTTCTTTAAAAAAAGGGGAATTGGCTCCGGTTGTGGACTTAGGTGACGAGTGGGGCTTTGTCATCCTTCAAGTGACGGATCGCAAGGAATCTCAACTGATGACTTTAAGTCAGGCCGAATCCCGGGTCAAAGAGGATTTAATAAACGAAAAAGCCGCCCAAACGGCCCTGTCAGAGGCCGAGACCTTTTTAAAAGAA
>JBEKPQ010000005.1:0-61406 GCA_049520575.1 Thermodesulfobacteriota bacterium
GTCGCCGGTTCTCCGGCCGCTTCCCTCTTCCCCAAGCAGGGAATTGATTATTCGGTTACGATGATGGGCGCACAGTCAATTCCGGTCAAAATAACAAAAACGAATATAGCCTTTTATGAGGAATTTTTAAAACGCAGCGGCGGTGAATTATGTGTCAACACCCTTTATGACACGGTCATGAATCTTGCGCACAACATTGAAGTGACGGGTTCCCTTGATGCGGATGCCCTAATCAAATCCATGGAAACCCAAGAATATGACGGTATGGCCGGATATGTGAAGTATGACCCGAAAGATCACCGAACGGTCTTCGTGAAGGGATATAAGCCGTTCTACGGTGTTCAAATGTTTCCGCAGGGTAAAGCGGCAATCGTTTGGCCTACGGACGCCGCCGTCGAAGCGCAGCCGGTGCAAATTCCTAAGTGGATGATCGATGCCTGGAAGAATGCCAAATAGGCGGTAACCAAAAGTTTTTTTCAATAATTTAGAAAAAAATTGACAGAGTGCCGGAAGGGGGCTTACCAGGTGATAAGCCCCATTCCTTAAATATTATTCGGTAGGATGTTCAAGATAATCTGTTCCCCGGCGTTTCAAAGGTTTTTCCCAAATCGATCGTGATGTCCTATTTAAGGCGCGCCAGGCGTGAACAGTGGTGTCTCTCCACCGAAGATGCAATGAGCACCCAATGTCGGGAATGCAAAACAGCAATAGCAAATGTACATTTATTAAAAGCCTCAAAAAAAGCAGAATGGGAGATTTAGGAATTTATGATTGCTAATATTTTCGTTATAGGGCTGCTTAACGGCTGCGTCTATGCCCTTTTGGCCGCAGGCTTCAGTTTACTGTTCAGCGTAGCCAGGATTGTAAATCTTGCCTATACGGCATTTTGGATGGTTGCCGCCTATATCTTTTTGGGCGGCACGCTGTTGGGACTGCATCCTCTTTTGGCTGCTGTGATCTCCATTGCGGCCACGCTCGTTATGGGTCTTCTTTTCCAACGCGTGATCGATCCCGTCAAAGGGAATCCCATGTCCGTTATGATTCTGACGCTGGCCATCGGCGTGATTCTACAAAAGGCCGTCTCATTCGTTCAGGATTCTTTTCAAGGCGTCTATTTTCAGATTGTACCCAGCCTGATTAAAGGCTCGACCAATATCTTAGGCGTGGCTGTTACCTATCAATACCTACTCAGTCTATTCGTCGTCATATTTATTCTAGCCGGGCTTTGGCTTTTCCTTACCAAGACAAGGTTCGGCATTGCCGTCCGGGCCACGTCGGAAGACAAACAGGTAGCGGGCCTGATGGGAATCAATGAAAAAGCGATATCGGACATTGTTACGGGAATTGCAGTGGGTGTGGCCGCTATCGCCGGCGTTGTTGTTTCCCCTTTGTATGTTTTGGAGCCATGGATGTGGCTGCAACACCTCATGGTGCTGATGGCCGTGGTTGTTTTCGGCGGTTTGGGAAGCTTGAAAGGTAGTATTTGGGCGGCGTTTATTGTTGCCTTTATCGAGTCCTTCATTGTTTTTCTTCTTCCGACCATGGGCTTTCTACGCTCTGCCATAGTGATGTTTATCATGATCATCGTGTTGCTGATAAGACCCCAAGGGCTATTCGGAACCCTAATGGAGGAACAACATTAGAGCTGAAAGGATAGTGTAATGCAGTTTGGAAAGTTATTTACGTATTTAAAGAACGAAGTTTTTTCTGTGCCGACGCGCATGCTTGCGCTGGTTTGTTTGGTCGTCCTTTTCTTGACCCCTCTTTTTGCAGATCAGCCCCATATATTACGCTTATTGATCATGATCAATATCTTCGCTATTTTCGCCGCCAGTTGGGATTTGATCAGTGCTTACACCGGCCAGACAGTTTTGGGGCACGCACTCTTTTTCGGAGTCAGTGCCTATACCTGCGGCATTCTCAACACGATGCTTGGCTGGTCCCCCCTGATCACAATCCCCATCGGCGCGATCCTTGCTGTTCTGACCGGGCTGATCGCCGGGTTTCCCGCTTTGAGATTGAAGGGGATATACTTGGGTTTGACGACCATGGCCATGCCGGTCGTACTGATGGCCTTTATCGAATCATTCCGGGGTTTCACAGGCGGTGAGCAGGGCATTATCGGCATCGGACAGCTCGTGACGAATCGAGTCCATTTTTACTACCTATCACTCGTGATTATGATTGTGAGCATCACCATTCTTGTGAAGATCACCCGTTCAAATGTCGGCTTGATCTTTCAGGCGATACGGGACGATGAGATTGCCGCACGGGCATCAGGCGTAAACACGACCTATTATAAGCTGCTTTCTTTCAGCATAAGCGGTTTATTTGCCGGCCTGGCCGGAGGGTTGTATGCCCATTTCATGAGAGTGATCGGGCCGTCTGTTCTGGATTTCAGTTTCTCGTTTGAGCCGATCATCTGGACGATTTTCGGGGGCGCTGCATCCATCATCGGACCCGTGTTGGGCGTGTTTATTCTTCTCCCGATTGTGGAGACACTTCAGGCGCATCTGGGGGATAACGCAACTCTGATCTATTACCTGATTCTGGTTGTGGTGGTGGTTTTTGCTCCCGGGGGCGTTCTGCGTTGGATAACACGGTATCTGGAAAAGATCTGTCCCCATTGCTTAACGGTAAATGCCTTTACACGCAAGCAATGCCGGGTCTGCTCCACACCGTTGGGCAGTGAAACCGGTGAGGAAACCGCTGCTGAGAATGCTGTGAGGGGCTAGGACTAACCTGGTACTGAGATATTATTTATCCAACGATTACCATGTGGACCTGAAGATACAGAGAGGAGTTTAAGGTGAGTTTTCTTGAAGTAAAAGGCCTAACAAAACGTTTCGGCGGCATCACGGCTGTCGACAATGTCAGCTTTCAAGTTAATCGCAATGAAATAGTCGGCCTTATCGGGCCTAACGGCGCCGGAAAATCGACGTTGGTTCAAATGTTGATGAGAGTCACGAAACCGGACAGCGGTCATATCTATTTTCGGGATGAGGAGATAACGCGTCTTAACAACTGGCAGGCGGTCGGGCGGGGCATTGCCGGTTCCTTCCAGTGTACCCGACCTTTTCGCCGTTTACCGGTCATTGCCAATGTCATGGTCCCCTGTATAGTATCACGTGCCTCCAAACGTGGCGGGCAACTGAAACCGGAAATACAGGCGATGGAAATAATGAAACGTGTCGGTATCACGCACCTGGCGAAGACGCCCGCCGCCAAACTATCCCAAGGCGATTTGAAACGATTGGAGATAGCCCGGGCTTTGGCTACATGTCCGGATCTGATGATTCTTGATGAGCCATTCGGTGGCTTAAATCCTAATGAGATAGAACAGCTATCTGAATTAATCAAAGATTTGCGCGCCGGCGGACGTTCCGACCCTTTGCTCAATAATGAGGGCCTGTCCATCATCATCATTGAGCACAAGCTTTCCGAGCTCATGAAAATTGTCGATCGTGTGATCGTTCTGTGCTTTGGAGAAGTTCTTGCCGAAGGCACACCTGCGGAGGTAACGCAAAACGAAAAAGTCATTGAGGCTTACATCGGAAAGGAGGGTATCTAATTGCTGCTGGAAGTCGAAAACCTATCCGTATATTACGACCAGGCATTGATCCTAAGCGATGTCAATCTGAAGATTGATACAGGTGAACTGGTCGGTCTGGTGGGGCCCAACGGCGCGGGGAAAACCACGTTATTGCGGGCTATATCAGGGATGGTTAATAAAGAAAAGGAGGAACTGAAGTTCTCCGGAAGCAGTGTCCGTTTGCTGGGAAAGGTCACTTATCAGGGGGAGCGGATTGATCATTTGTTGTCTTATCAAATCGCACGCAAAGGATTGATCCATTGTCCGGAGCGTCATCGCCCTTTTCCGGGGATGTCGGTGGTCGATAATTTGCTGGCCGGCGCTTTTCTTTGCCGAGACAAAGCGGAAGTCAAACGACGATTGGACATAGTCTACGGTTTATTTCCGGTGCTCAAAGAGCGAGGATTCCAAATATCGGGAACGCTTTCCGGGGGCGAGCAGCAGATGCTGGCGATTGGACGGTCCTTCATGCTTCAGCCCAATCTTCTTTGCATCGACGAACCTTCGTTGGGTCTTGCGCCGCAAGTCAAGAAGATCGTGTTTGAGCAGATCCGCGAAATCCAGAAGCACGGCATAGCCATTCTTCTTATAGAGCAGGATGTCAAGTTGTCTTTTTCTATATCCGCCAGGAACTATATTCTTTCCAGCGGAAGGATCGTCGCGGAGGGCAGTAGTGAAGAGTTGCTCAATGATGAAACGGTAAGGGCATCTTACCTGGGATTATGAACCGGCGTTTGAAGTGTCGATCTTAGGCTGCGATTTTCATTGCGACCTGAGAGATCTGAAGAAAAAGGGAATTCTTTTTTTGCTTATCATGTTCCAATGATCCCTCAATCTGGCGTCGTAATCGCTATTTAGACCTTCGGTGATTTCCTCGGATTCTGAGGTGGTCACCAAAAACTGGACAAGGTGATAAGCTCTGAGTTAGCCAAAAAGAAAGAAGGCGGTCTTACAACGGAGCAAAGAGAAATAACGATTAATTTTGGAATGTGGGAAGCGATAGAATCTCTACCCAAACAACAATAGCCCGGATCGGCGTCAGGTCTCAAACTCAGCGTAGAGAAACTTGTCCATTTGGGCCTGACGACATCTAACTGTTAACAATAAGGAGATTTTAAAAATGAGATCGATAAGTAAAATATTTTTGATTATTCTGTCTATTTGTTCACTTTTTTTTCTAACGATTATGAGTCCCGCCATGGCCTCGGCGGCTAATGCCAAATTCGCAGTCAGTAAAATGGGAAATATGTCCGACTTTGATCCGAGCCATCCGGTGATCCCCACCGGGGATACTATCAAGATCGCCGTGGTCGCTTCTTTTTCCGGACCGGGCGCTGTGAATGGTGAATTATACTGGGCGGTGGCCAGTTGGGTAAGCCACGATATCAACAAGAGGGGAGGCATCCTGGTAGACGGTAAGAAGAAGCTGGTCCAGATCATCAAGGCCGATCACATGTCCAGGCCGGACGAGTGCAAAAGAATTTGTGAAAGCATGGCCTTGCAAGAAAAGGTTTGCGCCTTTTGGGGCACCGATGGCAGTAACTTGGTAAAAATCATGAATGAGGTGGCCGATAAATATCATATTATTTCTCAGAACTTCACCTCCTTATCAGATGAACTGCAGAATGCCCAAAATTTTTCACGCTATGCCTTCATGACCCAGTTTTCGACTTCCCAGGTTGGAAGGAGCTTCGCCTATTTCTACGGCCAAATCAGGAAAAAGGAAAAAAAGTTTTATCTTCTCAACCAGGATTACATGTATGGTCATGACTTGTCCGAATCGTTTAAAAAAGGTTTAAAAGAATATTATCCTCAGGCTCAGATCGTCGGTGAGGATTTTCATAAGCTGTTTCTTACCGACTTTGCCCCCTATCTGACCAAAATTAAGGCCTCCGGTGCTGAGGTGATTTACACCGGTGATTGGCTGCCGGACTCGGGCAACCTGCTCAAGCAGGCCAGGCAAATGGGGATCATGACCCCCTTTGCCCATATCTTCATGGGCGACCCCAATACTTTGACTGCCGTGGGAATTCAGGGTTCGAATGGTTTGCAGCACATTGTTTCTTATGGAAACGGCAACCCGGTCTTCAAAACCCGTGATGACATCAAATTGTATAATATGTGGCATGATCTGTGGAAGACCAAATTCAAACCCCCTTTCAACCAAAAGATGTATGAACACGGGTTGTTCCGATGGAGCATGGATCTTTACTGGCTCTTGAGTGTAATCGAACGAGCCGGAAGTACGGACCCGGAAAAGATTATCAAGGTCTGGGAGGGAGACACTTATCAATTTGCCAACGGTCAAGTGGTCAAAATGCGACCCTGTGATCATATGGTCATCGAAGACCTTTATATAGGCGAATATGTTCCTCCGGATCGACAGAAGGTGTCTTTCAATATTCCGCCTTATCATTGGGCGTCTGACTATTCCTTTTTCGGTCCCACAAGCAGGATTCCTGCGGTGAAGGTTCTTCCCTTGATGGATCCGAAACTGGAAAGGTGCAGAGGCAAAAATCCTTCGGGCGACTAAGCCTTCGAGAGAACAAAAGAGCTAGATCCCACCAGGGCGAATTAGATTGGGGAATTTGGGGAAGCTCCGGAGAAAGATCCTGGGGCTTCCCTCCCCAATGACCAAACGAAAAGCATCAGAACCTCCTCGGATTCCAAGCTTCCCTCTTCGGTAAGGATACTCCTGTGAACAAAGAATACCTGTGTTTCTTCAGCAAGCATGAGACACAAACGGCTCTTTTTTAGTTTGTGTGGATTAAACGCCTCGAGCAGGTCTTGAATGATCATTTTCTCCAAACAAAGCCATCTTATACACTTTCCCTGAGTTTAGGTCTGGCCTGTTTTGATCCCCAAAAACCTTGTTCCATCGAGGTCCTGCTTGCTCAGGCGGATAAGATAATGTATGAGAATAAACAAAAAAAGAGTAGATAGGGTTAGAATTGACTCTGCCTTTTTTAGCACATTTCAAACAGTAATCGTTAACTTTCTGGTCTATCTTCTTAAAACATTTGTATGTGAAATCGTTAAATTCTGTGCGGTGAGGCTATTTTTGAGGGAACTTAAACATTTCTTTCTGAAATCTTCTAACTTCCATTCTTGAAAAAAGACAAGAGTTCAAACAGTAATGCTCATGTGACAGGATTTTTCGGTTGTAAAATAATCGACATTAAAGGAAAATAAATAACGTCGGAAGTAGGCAATAATGGAAAATGTAATATTACAGGATCCTAATAGTCTTCCCGAAATTACCATTCTTCGAGAATTGACCCTACGGCCCGGATATCACCCCAACCATCGGGATGACAGTTCCTGCCAGGTTAAAAAGTTTTGCTGGAGGAAAAAATGTTGAAAATAGATGAAGCTAGGGAACTAGCGGAAGAGGCTTATATTTTTGGTTATCCATTAATTTTGATGGAGGTTACTCGAAGACGAAGTACAGGAGTGCCTCATCCTTTCAGTTTTCTGGCGCCGGTGAACCAGTTTGGCCACTTTACTAAATTACCGGATGCGCGTTTTGATGCAGTGGTCAGTATGAGCATAGATACTCTTTTTTCATCTCTTTGGATGGATTTATCTAAGGAGCCTTTGATTTTAAGTGTTCCTGATATTGATGGGCGTTTTTATGGAATGCCTACCTTAGATGCCTGGACCAATGTTTTCGTTACAATAGGAGCACGCATTACCGGGACTGAGGCTCATAACTTTGCTTTCTGCGGTCCTGATTGGCAGGGTGAACTTCCGGATGATGTAATCATGGTTAAATCGCCTACCAACATGGCTTGGACCATTGGTAGTATACAAGTAAACGGTAGAGATGACGCACCTGCTGTTAATAAGATTCAGTTTGCTTTGAAAGCAACACTTTTAAGTGCCTGGGGAACAGAATATGAACCTCCAAAAGAGGTCCCGGTCGATCATAAACCGGATGCCAGGGCTCCTGTGGATCAGGTGGCTGAAATGGATACTGTTTCTTACTTTAATTTAATGGCGGGCTTGATGATTGATAATCCGCCACGGTCCAGTGATATCGGTATGGTTATGAGTATGGTTAAGATGGGTCTTGCAACCGGTGAAAAATTTGATTTGGAAGGGTTAGATGATGACCTGCAGAAGGCTATTGAAGAAGGCGCGAAAAATGGGTTGGCTAAAATTAAAGATTGGGCTGCTAACCCGGTTGGAGAATCTATTAACGGATGGTTTTTAATATATGCCGGTGAGTATGGTACCGACTATTTAAAACGTGCTGGAATTGCCTGTGTAGGATTGGGGGCCAGTTTACCAGAGGATTGGGTATACCCGCTTTCGCGCACTGATGCTAACGGTCAACCCTATACTGGTGAAAATAATTATGTGTTACACTTCAAAAAGGATGAAATACCTCCTGTCAAGGCATGCTGGTCTCTTACCATTTACAATAATCGGCAGTTGCTTGTGGACAATCCCATTAATCGCTATGCTATCGGCGACCATGATCAGGCCAATAAGCTGAAGTTCAACGATGATGGATCGATAGATATTTTCATTCAAAATGAATCTCCTGGAAGGATAAAGAATCTAACTGGCTGCCATCGCCTAAAGATGGTTTCAATCTGATATTAAGATGCGGCTGGCCTGAACATAGCATACTCAACCATGAGTGGGCGCCTCCGGCAGTCCAAAAAATAATAAAACAAGGATAAATGATGCTGATTGTTCAAATCTCCGATTTCCATCTCAGGTCTGAAGGGACGTTGGCCTATGACGTGGCCGATACTGCGACACCGTTAAAAAGGGCGGTTGAGCACATCAATCGCCTCAACCCGATGCCGGACCTCATCCTCGTAACAGGAGATCTGGTCGATGAAGGTGGACCCCACTCTTACACCTATTTGAGCAAGTTATTGTCGGTCCTTCGGCCCCCCTTTGTAATCATCCCTGGAAACCATGACCACAAGGAGAGTTTGAGGAAGGCCTTCCCAGAGCATGACTACCTACATTGTTGCCTCGAAGAGAAGGGCGAAAATTATATCTGCTTTACTCTTGAGAACTTTCCTCTTCGCCTGATCGGCCTCGATACCGTTACCCCGGGTGAACATGGAGGAGGGTTTGGCCCCAAAAGGAGGGCATGGCTGACGAGGGTTCTTACGGCAAGGCCCGAGATTCCAACTCTCATCTTCATGCATCACCCACCTTTTGCTTCAGCCATTGGACACATGGACAAGGAAGAGTTTCGCGGATGGAAAGAGTTTCAAACCCTCATCTCAAAATATCCACAGGTCGAACGGATTCTGTGCGGGCACTTGCACCGCCCCATCTTTCGTCGTTTCGGAGGAACGATTGCATTAACCTGTCCTGCCGTCGGGATGCAGCTCTGCCTCGACCTCAGGGAGGAGGCCCCATCCGCGTTTATGATGGAACCGCCGTCGATCATGCTCCACTTCTGGACAAAACTCTGGGGTGAAAAGACACTGCTGACTCATATCAGCGTCATCGAGGAAACATCAGGTCAATACAGCGGTCCCCATCCCTTCTTTGGCGTGGTTTCACCGAAGTAAGCGGATTTAAAGGAGGTTGGGGGGCAGGTCTGAAATCTTACACATTACGGCAGACCCCAATCGACCTAAGAATGACTTCTTCCTGTAATCCTTTAAATTCAATTTTTGAAAAAACGGAAGAGTACAAACGCTAATCGTTGACGGACCCTCCTATTTAATGGTCCCATTCCAAAGAAAAATCCCCCTATTTACTATTCCCAAAAACGTGTATAATGTGGTCCATTCAGTGTCTCGGTTGTGAATGCTTTGCATTCTATTCGATTAAGAGGAGAGTCACATGAAGAAATTAATACTACAAGGACAATCGACGTATGATGGCGCCGGAGTTAAGTTGAAACGTATTTTCTCGCATGACCACACAAAACTTACCGATCCGTTCCTGCTCCTCGACCATTTCGGTTCAGACAATCCCGATGATTATATAAAAGGTTTTCCCTGGCATCCTCATCGTGGGATTGAAACAGTGACCTATATGCTCGGTGGAACGGTTGAGCATGGTGATAATATCGGTAACGCGGGCACAATCGGGCCGGGAGATATTCAATGGATGACCGCAGGCGGCGGTGTAATTCACCAGGAGATGCCGAAACCTTCAAAAGGAATGATGCACGGGTTGCAGCTGTGGGTAAATTTGCCTGCGAAAAATAAGATGATGGAGCCACGCTACCGGGGTATACTCGATCATGAGGTGCCGGTCGTCAAGATACTAGGCGGAGAAGTGCGGGTCATAGCCGGCACTTACAAAAATGTAAACGGGCCTGTGCAGGGACTGATAGTAGATATTGAGTACCTGGATGTTCGGTTAAAGAAGGGAATGACTCTGTCCCACGCGGCTAAAAAAGGATACACCAGCTTTTGTTATCTTATCGAAGGAACAGGCGAGTTTGATGACACGAAACTGGAAAAAGCGCAGCTGATCCTGTTCACAGAAGCCGGAAGAATTACTGTAAAGGCGATTGAAGATATCCGTTACATATTTGTTACTGGCAAGCAACTCAACGAACCGATTGCCTGGGGCGGCCCAATCGTCATGAATACGCAGGAAGAGCTTGAAATTGCTTTCAGAGAGCTTGACGAAGGTACGTTTATCAAGAAAAAATAGAAGACAAACGGGAGGTGAGTTCATTTATAGTCAAGAATTAATGAGTACAACGGTTGTATTTAACTGAGGGAAAGAGGCAGATAGTTCTTATCTGGAAAACAAATAAACAATAGGTCGGTGTAAGTGATCCGACCAAGAAGAAAGAGGTCATAGAATGAAAAAGTTGACGTGGAGCATCGGGTTAGTGGCAGCATTAGTTTTCTGTTTGATAATTCCCTCAACGTTTGCAGGAAACCCGAAGGATGATGGCTATTCACCGGAAATGAAGGCGAAAATCAAAGAGATGAAAAAGGAACTGAAAAAATTTACTGATGATAAGAAGGCGGTTAACAAGAACCTGAAGACCTTCGATGAACTGGATTTCGTGGTCTTCAGCAATCAGGAATGGACGAGGTTGCATGAAAGTCATTCCAAAGATGTCAAGGTTAACTGGCCTGATGGTCATCAGACGAACGGCATCAACAAGCACATTGAAGACCTCAAAGCTATGTTTGTGTACGCGCCCGACACGAACATAAAAGTTCACCCGGTAAAAATCGGATCAGGGGAATGGACCTCCGTAATAGGAGTGATGGCCGGAACATTCACCGAGCCCATGCCGATCGGGGACGGCAAGTTCATTCAGCCAACTGGCAAGAAATATTCTATTATCATGTGCACCGTGGGTCATTGGAAGAACGGCGTTATGATCGAAGAATGGCTGTTCTGGGATAATTTGACATACATGAAGCAACTTGGGATAGCACAATAGAGCTCTTTCGAGAACGCGGGATACATTGTCCGTTGAAAAAAAGGTTTTATATACTCCTTGGTCAAGTGACGGCTTAAACCCAAAGAATACTTGACAGGGACGCTTATCGGTTTGTCTGATAACAAAAACATACCTTCTGGGGACAAGAAGGGGAAGACTTGAATACTCAGTCTGAACAAAACGATATCATCCGTTCAATCAGTGATGGCGGACTTCCGACCGGCATCGATTTTAAAACTAACGAAAGGATTTTCTTATGAATAAAAATAATACAAAACTATTATTCCTTCTTCTTATTGGTTTTGTTTTCCTTTTATCTGGTTTATTTTCCAAAGGGATTGAAGCTGCTGGAACCTCTGAAGAATCAATAAAACCAGATATAGATAACAATAAGAAGATTTCTGCCCTCGAACTTCCTATTCCTCAAATTGACCAGGATAAGGCGTACTTGGGGCTTAAGGGGACCGGCACGTTTAAATTAACTCAAATCAAGACCAGGGTTTTAATTATCGAGATATTAGATTTTTATTGTCCTCATTGCCAGCATGATGCACCCCTGGTAAACGACTTCTATCGGAACATACAAGAACGGGCTGACATAAAAGATAAAATAAAGGTTATCGGCATCGGTGTTGGAAACAGCCCTTATGAACTTAATTTATTTAAACAAAAATTCCAGGTGACTTTCCCTCTTTTACCTGATCAGGACAGCGATATTAGTAAAACATTCGGTGTGAAGGGTACTCCTACTTTTATCGGAATCAAGTTGAATGACCAAGGCCTCTTGGAAAAATTTTTCCTTCAGGAAGGCGGATTTGAGGAGGCCCCCAAGTTTTTAAAAGAGCTTATTAACAAGTCAGGATTAAAATAGGAGGAGTAAAATGTCTTGTAAACTTCATAACAGCATTATCTGTCTTTGGATTATATCCGGTATTATAGCTGTTTTTAGTGGGTATGGGCAATGTGCCGGGTTCAGGGACAATATTTATCCAGTTGGAAAACTTAAACCAATCGACAGCCTGCCTAAGTTAAAAGTCGGCGATCCGGCCCCAGATTTTACCCTTCCTGCCGTAACCGGGGGGAAAATATCTCTTAGCCAATACCAGGGAAAGAAGAATGTTGTTATTTCTTTTGTCCCAGCCGCCTGGACACCTGTGTGCTCTGACCAATGGCCGGGTTACAACATTTCCAAAGAGTTGTTCGATAATAATAATGCGGTCCTGATTGGTATTACAGTAGACAATATTCCCACACTTTATGCCTGGACCAAACAAATGGTCCCTCCCAATGAAAGTTTATGGTTCCCTGTACTGTCCGACTTCTATCCTCATGGTGCAGTAGTCTCGAAGTACGGGGTGCTGCGTTCAGACGGGGTAAGCGAGCGGGCACTGTTTGTGATCGACAAGAAGGGAATCATTCGGTATATCGATGTGCACGATATCAATCTGCGTCCGCCTCTCGAAGAACTCATAAAGGCCCTTGAAGAGGTGAACAAGTAAGGTTATCCTCCCAATTTTTCGGGAGAAAGGGTGGGGAGTCCAGGTGAGGTGGTCCCCAAAAATTGAACCATGGGATAAGCTCTGAGTTAGCCCAAAGGAACGAGGCGGTTATGGCTAAAAAAGGACCAAAGACACCTCAAGTTCAAGGGGGAGTAGTTCAACCATTTCTCTCATATTTCCATCGGTAATCCTTAATTTATGGAGCTATCTTCTTGGAAGAGTAGTAGGTGAAATGTGTAAAATAAATAAATCGGGGTAGACCATACATCTTTAATAATTTTCTGGTTGAGAAATAAGTAAGGTCTCCCGATTTATGATTTGCACTGATCGTCGCTGTCGGCTTGATTTAATAGCCTTAGGATTTCACTAATTCGGCGGCGATCGAGTCCATATCTTTCAGACATCCCTTAGCGGCCCCGCTGAGATCCAATGCTTTGATCCTTTCCGCCAGATCCCCCATATCCGCATTGTAGCCCTGGGAGATCTTGAGGCCATTAAAATAGATCTTCCCGAGTGTTTCATTAACAAATAAACGGGCGGCGGCTTTCCTGAATTCGGGTGTTCGATCCCGGCCTTCATAGTGAACGGCTTTCCTGCAAAGGGCATGGGCCGTTTCACTCCAGGTCATCATATCAGCCAAAAGGAACATGACATATTGGGATCTGGTCAGTTTGGCCTTACGGGCCGCCTGGATGATTTCATTGATAAGCCGGAGGCCGGGAGCCAGCCAACGGCCGCCAACCTCTTCTCCCATCTGCTCAAGATCAGCAGCCATGGTCTGGTAATATCCGCCTTTGGAGCGCACCGTGTCGCGCAATCGAAAGGTAGAAATAATGTTCCGTTGGATCTCGCTGGTGCCTTCAAAAATAGTCGTGATTTTAATATCCCTTTTTATCTTTTCCACTTCATATTCCCGGATAAACCCGTACCCGCCAAGACCCTGAATGGCATCATTGGCCATGGCATCGCCGACCTCGGTCGCAAAGTATTTGGCAATAGAACCTTCGACTTGCAGATCGGCTTCACCGGAGTCGAGTCGCTCGGCTACATGTTCGATATAAGCCCGGGCCGCCTCCAGGCGCACGGCATTGGGCACCAATAATTTGTGCGTATACCCTTGCTTCTCCGCCAGAGTGGAATTGAATTGCACTCTTTTTTTGGCATAAGCGATCGTCTTCTCCAAAGCCGCCATGCCGCCGCCCAGACCGAAAGTGGCGACCATGAGGCGTGTATAGCCGAAGACCTGATTGGCCTCTTTAAGCCCCTGGCCTTCTACTCCGCCAATCAGATTCTCGACCGGCACAAACAGATCTTCCAAGGTGATGGGACAGGTGTCCGACGCCCTGATGCCGTGCTTATCTTCATGCTTTCCGGGAATAAGACCCTTGGCCCCTTTCTCCACGATAAAAAATGAAGGGCCTTCGGGCGTATCAGCCAGAATCGTATAAAGATCGGCGACTCCTCCATTGGTAATGAACTGCTTTTGACCGTTCAGTTTATAACCGGTAATCCTGCCGCCGACATCCAAGACTCTTTCGGCCTTTGTTTTGAGAGCCTGGACATTGGAACCGGCCTCGGGCTCCGTAACACCATAAGCGACAATCAAGCCTTGCTCCGCGATTTTAGTGATATACTTTTCTTTCTGCGTAGGGGTGGCCCCGACCATAATGGGATCCATGCCCAGACAAATCGCCAGAAAAGAAGTAGCTATTCCCAGATCGATCTTGGCCATTTTTTCAGAAACGACGGCGATCTCCCTGGCGCCGGCGCCGAGTCCACCATATTCTACAGGGATAAAGATGAGATGCAGAGCAATCTCCGGGCCTTGCATGAAACGAATCAGTTCCATGGGAAATTCACCTTTTTCATCCATTTCCAATTTGATGCTTGGAGTGAGTCGCTCTTTTTCCAGTTTCGCCAGGGTATCCAAAACCATGGAAAGCGTTTCCGGGTCCATTTTCGGTTGATTGGTCATCGATCACATTCTCCTTTTAATAAACTGAACTCCCCCGGTCATAGTGCAGAGGGGCTTAAAACGGGAGCATAGTAACCTTTTCTTGGGGCTTCGTCAAAAGGAAAATAAGGAAGTTTGGCTTCCCTCTCCGCCCCGTTTTACTTCTTGATCCTGTATTTTCGTTGTTTTATACTCTCTCCATCAAAATGTAAGTTCTATTAAGATATTTAATTTGTTAGGATAGTCATAGGGGTCTAGGAATCTAATCAAATCCGATATATTTTTTATTGGAATTTTAATGAAAACAGTCGTAACGGGTTCAAGCGGGCACATCGGAGCCAATCTTATCCGAGCCTTGATAGCTAAGGGAAGAGAGGTGAGGATGTTACAGCACCGAAACCGGCAGGCTTTTAAAGGTTTGGATGTTGATATTGTGGAAGGGAATACTTGTGACCTTTATTCCCTTCTTAAAGCTTTTAAAGGAGTTGATGTTGTATATCATCTGGCGGGATATATATCTCTTAAAATGAATGAAAGGAAAAAATGCCAGTCTATCAATGTGGACGGTACCCGAAATGTGGTTGAAGCCTGTCTTCGAAACGGTGTGAGTAAGCTGATTCATTTCAGTTCAATCCACGCCCTGGAACAGGAACCTTTGGATAGACCCGTAGATGAGACACGGCCCCTGGTCACATCCAAAGGTCATCCTCCTTACGATATTTCCAAGGCCAGCGGAGAAAGAGAAGTTTTAAAAGGGATTGATAAGGGATTAAACGCCTTAATTATCAATCCGACCGGCGTGATCGGCCCTTATGATTATTATCCCTCTCATTTCGGTGAGGTCTTGATATCCCTGGCCTGTGGGAAGTTCCCTGCACTGATTAACGGTGGATTTGATTGGGTTGATGCGCGTGATGTCGCCTACGGTGCGATGAGGGCTGAAGAGGTGGCTTCGATGGGCTCAAAATATCTTCTGTCGGGGCACTGGGCCTCGATGCCTGAATTGGCGTTCATGCTGAAAGAGATTTTTGAGATAGACGTTCCCCGATTTATCTGTCCACTCTGGCTGGCTAAACTAGGCGCTCCAATGGCAACACGCCTGTCTCAGTTTTCTGGGAAACGGCCCCTTTTTACTAAGGTGTCTTTGATGGCACTGCGCGGAAACAAGAATGTCAGCCACGGCAAAGCAAGTGCAGAGCTAGGTTATCATCCACGCCCGCTTAAAGAAACAATTGGCGATACCATTACCTGGTTTAAATCGATTGGCAAAATTCACTGAAACCGTATTAAAAGACAGCAAATGAATGTATCGACATTTTATCATTTATTGATTATAGGGTGGTTCGTTCTGGCGCCGATTATTTTCATTTCTCTATTATTTGTAGCGGCACCTTACGGACGTTACACCCGAAGAGGATGGGGAGCAACCGTTTCCGATAGGATGGGATGGGTGGTCATGGAATCCATATCGCCGATATTGTTTGCAGTGTGCTTTGTGATCGGCGGTAATGAAAAAACTCCGGTTTTACTGCTATTTTTCTGTATGTGGGAAGCCCATTACATCCATCGGGCTTTTATCTACCCGTTCAGTTTACGGACTACGGTAAAGCGAATGCCTGCTCTTGTAATGAGCCTCGGGTTAATTTTCAATTCTGTAAACGCCTATTTGAACGGGAGTTATCTGTTTTCATTTTCTGAGGGCTACGGTATCAAATGGCTTGGTGATCCCAGGTTCATTGGTGGATTTGCCCTGTTCGTCATTGGTTTTGTGATGAACCGCCAGGCGGATAGGGTACTTAGAAATTTACGCAAACCGGGGGAAGGGAAATATGGAATGGCCGGCAACGGAATGTTCCGTTTTGTCTCTTGCCCCAATTATCTGGGGGAAATTCTCATTTGGATTGGCTGGGCGATCGCTACCTGGTCTCTGGCAGGGTTATCCTTTGCTCTGTGGACGATGGCTAATTTAATACCCCGCGCCCGGGCACATCATCGCTGGTATAAGGAATATTTTCCTGACTATCCCCCGGAGCGAAAGGCATTGATTCCAAGTCTGTGGTGAACCTGGCAGCAGGGGAAACGGGGGGTGAACGTGGAGTCGGACCCAATGCTGTGGGAAAAGGTAAAAAAGGGGACGTTGTCAAGGTCACCGTCATGCTGGCCAATATGGATAAGTGGGCGGAAATGAATAAGGTCTATGTCGGGTTTTTCCCCAAGCATTTTCCTGCCCGCAGTGCCTTTGGAGCCACTGGACTTTCCCTAGGTGCCTGGATTGAGATTGAATGCATAGCTGTTCTTAAATAAAGTATGCATAAAAGTAAAAAAAGGCCGATAACGGATTCGGATTCACCAGGCATTTCGGCGTCGGATCGATGATTAATTTAAAAAGTAATTGATCATCGTCTGTTATCATGTAAATATGAAAAAATGAGAAACGTTAAATCAAAATATTACGGAACCGGGGGAGATCACCGGAGGATATATCTTGTGGCTCCCCATCATCCCAAGAGCTTCTGGTCAATGCAGGGGACGGTAGATCTCATGGGCACGAAGACCTTGATGCCGAACTCCGCCCTGGCCACGCTTATGGCCTTGACGCCGCGGGACGTGAAAGTGGAATACATACTTGGCGATGAAAACATTTCCAAGGTTGATTTTAATTTGCCCTGCGATCTGGCCGCAGTAACCGGGGCGACTCTTCATTCCGAAAGGATCAAAGAGCTCTGCACGGGTTTTCGCAGGAGCGGCATACCTGTCGCCCTTGGCGGAACCTATTCAAGCATCAATCCTGAGCAGTGTAAAGGACTTGCCGATTACCTGTTTATTGGCGAAGCGGAATATACATGACCGGAATTTATGCGTCAGTGGATTCAGAACAAGCCGGAACCAGTATATATGCAGAAAGCGTTTGTGGACATGAAAGACAGCCCGACGCCTGACTGATCTTTGATCAAAATGGATGATTATCTTAATATGAGCGTTCAGACCAGCAGGGGTGCCCGAACCGGTGCGGCTTCTGCGATGTTATCCAGTATGTCGGGAATCAATATCGGACAAAATCTACAGATCAGATTATCGTAGAGATCAAGAATGCGCATGCTCTGGGGGCGCGAACCGTATTTTTTTCGGACGATAATTTTCTCGGAAATAAAAAATTCACTGAAGAACTTTTATCAAAAATAATAGAATGGAATACATTGCAAAACCGGCCGCTTTCATTTTCAACGCAGATAACTGTTCAGGTAGGAGACGATATCGATTTGCTGAAGATGTTCGCGGATGCCCGGTTTTCTGTGCTTTTTCTCAGGGTTGAAACCGTCCGGGAGGAAAGCCTTAACGAGGTTAATAAGTTCCATAATTTAAACCGCGACATACGTGAACGGATCAAAAGGATTTCAGAATACGGCATCGTTCCATTCCTTGGCCTGATTGTCGGTTTTGATCATGACGATCTTTCGTTATTTGATGAGCTTTACGACCTGATTGACGGCACAGCCAGTCCGATAGCCGGAATAAGCCTTCTCAACGCCCCCCGCAATACGCCTTTATTTAAGAGGCTGGAAAAAGAGGGACGCCTTGTCGGTGATGATTTTTCCGGCGAATGGCAATTCCACACGAATATCATTCCAAAACAGATGGATCGTGAATTGCTGTTAAAAAAATATCGGGAGCTTTATAAGAGAATATATGGTCCGGCTTTCTTCAACAGAAGAATTAACCAATGGCTAAGCCGGGTTGATTATTTTACCGATTTGTATCATAATCGGAAGGGTGATGTCCGGCAGATATATAATATGATAAAAATAATAAAATTTTTGCTTTTCAAGGCTGATCCTGCTCTGCGCTCTGTATTTGTGAAAAACATGATAGAGACACACAAAATAAATCCTTTGCTGATGAGGCGCGCTTTCACTCTTCTTGCCCAGTACAGGCATTTTTACGATTTTATGATGGAACTGGATTGAATCCGGATTATGGAAGGGCAAAAGGATCAGCCCTTGACATTTGAATTTTACTTGAGACCAATGGAAGGTAATTACAATCATTCGTCCAATGACCATGAGTTGCCTATGCCATGCAGCGAATCGGCCATAAAGCGGCCTCTCGCTGATGGCCGTGTTAGACAGTAAAAAAATGAACACAAAAGGAGGAGGAAGCATGAAAAAGGTATTAATGACAGTACTGGCTGGTCTTCTGGGTATGGCGGTTTTCTGTGTAACTGCTCTTGCGCAGACTGAAAGGCCGGGGAATTGTGCAGTTCAGGACCTGCTGATCAAAAGTGAGGTGGAAACTGCAGTCAGCATGCTTCAGGCAATCTATGCAAAGCATCAGCAAGAAGAATTAACCCTTAAGGAGGCCAAAAAGCTTGGGGCCGACCTGCTGAGGGAACTTAGGTACGGGACCGACGGATATTTCTGGGCCGATACAACCGAAGGCGTCAATGTGGTCCTGTACGGCCGAAAGGATGTGGAGGGACGGAACCGACTTGAGGATAAAGATTTCAAAGGAACATACTACATAAAGGAATTTCTGACAAAAGCGAAAGCCGGGGGCGGGTATGTCGAGTACCGGTTTCCGAAGAAGGGAGAGACC
This sequence comes from Thermodesulfobacteriota bacterium, assembly GCA_049520575.1. Taxonomy (GTDB): domain Bacteria; phylum Desulfobacterota; class RBG-13-43-22; order RBG-13-43-22; family RBG-13-43-22; genus RBG-13-43-22. Next base: position 19,038 of record JBEKPQ010000005.1, read on the forward strand.
ACAGCTCAACCCAAAAGATCGTATGTGCTCTTGTTTAAACCATTCGGATGGGTTGTCGGTAGTGGATACTATCGCTGAAAACGCCAAAGGATGGCACGTGGTTCCTATCGTGAAAGGCCAAATGCAACCGACGCTCGACAACTCGCGAGGCTGATTGCCTTGCTAAAATCGCTGTTTTTTTTCGAAACGGTTTTGTCTTTTGACAAAAGAATCATAGGATACCCCCTTCTTCTTCTCCTGAAATCAATAGGAAAAGTGCCTAACCCATTATGAAAAACTCCCACGCTCAACACAGCCCCCTGCCCAAGAAACTAAAAATAGTTTTCTTTCTTTCCTTCGGCCTATGGCTCGTTTTACTGGGTCTTTGGACGTATAAATCCTATCAACCTCAGGTTAGCCAGGTTGCCGCTGATCCTGCCCAGTCCAAAATTCTTCTCCAGGATTCCGAAGATTGGATGTCTATTTACTTTAACAACCAAAAAATCGGCTATGCTCATACGGTCAAGCAGCGTTCGGTCGAAGGCTACGCCATCAACCAGGATCTTTTTTTAAGGCTTATGGTCCTGGGATTTCCCCGACAGATAACCCTTTCCTTCACCTCCTCCCTCACCTCCGAATTTCTATTAAGGGATTTCCATTATAAAATGATTTCCGGATACCTGGTTTATTCCATAAAAGGGACCATGGAAGGGTCCAATCTGAGGTTGACCGGTGATCTGATGGGACAACCCCAAATCCAAAATATCGAATTGAAGAGGCCCCCCCAGCTTTCCCTGACCCTGCCTTACCAAGTTTATCGAGCCCAGATGAAGCCGGGAGATCAAGCATCATTTTCCCTTTTCGATCCGGTTCTGTTGTCTCCCCAACCGGTCATCATCCAGGCCGGTCCGACAGAAATGCTGACCCTGGATGAGGAAGTTCGTCCGGGACAACGATTCGAGATGACTTTTCAAGGGAACAAGATGCAAGTCTGGATCGATTATAAGGGACGGGTCTTGAAAGAAGAAGGTTTAATGGGATTCCGGCTGATCCGCTCCAGCCGGGAAAAAGCACAAAAACTGGATAAGGGATCGGGCCCTGATTTGGCAACAGAGCTATCCATCCCGGTTTTAAATCCCCCGGATCCAAAAGCGGTCAAAAAAGTTATCTTCAAGCTGTCTCCGGCCCTTGGAGACATCCCTCAAACTGAAGGTCGGCAAAGGGTTTCGGGAAACCGGGTGACTATTGAACGAGAGTCCTTGACACTTGTTGATCCCTATATTCTTCCTTATCAACGAGGAGATCAAGACCGGTATCTGGCCGACCATCCTGTGCTGACCTTGAAAGATCCCCGTCTGCAAAAGGCCCTCAAGGAGGCCCTGGGCAATGAGAAGGAGGCCCAAAAGGCAGCCGTTCGTTTAAATACCTGGGTCTTTCAATATTTGAAGAAACTCCCCACCCTCTCCGTTCCACGGGCGGTGGAAGTCCTCCAACAACGGGAAGGGGACTGTAATGAACATGCCACGCTGCTTTTGGCCTTGCTGCGGGCCGCCGGGATACCTTCCCGTATGGCCCTGGGAGTCACCTTGCTGCGGGATCGTTTTTTCTATCATGCCTGGGTGGAAGCCTATCTGGGTGCCAAATGGATCAGCCTGGATCCGACATTCAACCAGGTCCCGGCCGATCCCACCCATCTGAAACTGGCTGAAGGGATGGAAGAAGGTATGGCCTCTCTAATCCCCATCATCGGCAACTTAAAAATTGAGATCGAGTCGGCCTTATGATAAGAAGTGTCTCAGAATAGTTTAGGCAGTCATTTTATGTTAAGCCATCACGCCCGCCTGAGGTGACGGGCCACAAAGGATGAAAAAGGATTCAAGGGTCCAAGGGGTCAAGGATTCAACTGAAAGGCGTGGAAGTAAAACCACGCAGCTCCCTGGAGGGGAACCTTTTCTATAGCTCGACAAAGTCGAGCGACTGAACCCTGGAATCCTCGAACCCCATTTTCGAACTTAGCTTTCTTAAATTTGAAACATGATCGCGATAAAAAATCTAACCAAACAATTCGGTTCTTTACTGGCAGTTAATGATCTTTCTCTGGAAGTGGCGCAGGGAGAGATCTTCGGATTTCTGGGACCGAACGGGGCCGGAAAGACTACCACCCTGAAGATCATGGCTGGAGTTCTGGCCCCTACCGCCGGTGATGTGGAAATCATGGGTTTTTCTGTCCTGACCCAGCCCTCCCAAGCCAAGGCCCTGACCGGCTATATCCCCGACCGCCCTTTTTTGTATGACAAACTCACCGGGTTGGAATTCCTTCATTTTGTCGGGGGTCTCTATGGATTATTGCCCAAACAAATCGATCCGGAAATAGAGGCCAGGCTTAACCTGTTCGAGCTCTGGGACTGGCGCCATGAATTGCTTGAGAGCTATTCCCACGGCATGAAACAACGCCTGATCATCTGCTCAGCCCTGATCCATCATCCCCGGGTCTTGATCGTCGATGAGCCCATGGTGGGCTTAGATCCCAAAGGGGTCCGGATTGTGAAGCGTCTTTTTCAGAAGGAAACCAGCCGGGGGATGACCATTTTTCTTTCTACCCACACCTTATCCACAGCCCAGGAGATTTGCGGACGGATCGGGATCATACTAAAAGGGTCGTTGATCGCCCTTGATTCCATGGACTCCTTTTCTAAAGAGGCCGACTGGAAGGCCAAGGGTTTGGAAGCCCTTTTCTTGAAGCTGACCGGAGATATTGAGGAGGAGTTTCTTGACTGAATTCATATCCAAAGATATTTGAAATTTTTAGAGGGTCATAGGGGGTCTTCTTTTTTAGGGATTGTCCAAAGGGCAATTATGAGTTTCCAACCCGGCCAGGACGGCAAAGTTTAATTCGAGGCAGGCCGGGTATGCCTCCCGGACACCAAAGCCTGTCTCGAGTCCCGCCATCGGCGGGATAGGCCTGTTTCCGGTTTAGGTTCAATATTTGGCCCGACAAAGAAGCTTATGGCTCGGGGGTGGACAACCCCCCAAAAAAGAAGACCTCCTATGGCCTCACGTTGAATGTTAGAGATAACTCCTTGCCTTAGATGATGCTTTGTAAGAATCTTAAAGATGTTTTTTTTCTGCTCCAACCCCGGATCCTGGGGTTCAACAACCGCCTCAAGCGAATACCGGGAACCCGTTGGAAATTTGTGCTCTTTATCTTCATCGGCCTGGCCTTTTGGGCCGGGATCTTTTATGCCTTTTTTCGTATTCTCGGTTACTTTCACGGGATACCGGGCTTCGGCGAAGTCCTGTCACAAAAGATCCTGTCCATGATCCTGCTGACCTTTTTTACGATCCTGATTTACAGTCATTTGATTACCGCCCTTTCCAACTTCTTCCTTTCCAAAGACCTTGACTTGATCCATGAAGCCCCCGTCCCCAGGCTGACCCTGTTTTCCGCCCGATATCTGGAAAGTCTGTTCGATGCCTCCTGGATGGTTATCCTCATGGCCCTGCCGATATTCATCTGCTATGGGATTATTTTTCAGGCCCCGGTCGGTTTTTATATAAGCCTGCCGCTGGTCATTCTACCCTTTGTTTTTCTGGCCGGAAGCCTGGGCATTTTGATCACCCTTTTTTTGACTGCTTTTTTACCAGTCCGCCGGACCCGCGATTTGCTGGTGATTTTAAGTATCCTGATGGTCACTATGTTGTTTTTAATCTTTCGCCTTATGCGGCCCGAGCAACTGGTCAATCCTGATCAGCTTTCCACACTGGTGGAATATCTTGGAAGCCTGACCGCCCAAGAGTCGCCTTATCTTCCCAGCTCCTGGACCAAAGAGGCCTTCTGGTCCTTTCTGAAAGGGGATTACTTCACGGCCCTGTTACCCTTACTGGTGCTTTGGAGTACTGCCTGGTTTGTTTTAATGGGAAATCTCCTTCTGGCCGGGCAATATTATTTTTCTTCTTATTCCAGGGCCCAGGAGGGGACCTATAAAGGAATACAAGTTCAAAACAGACTCGATGGGCGGTTGTGGCAGTCCCTGCCATTTTCTCCAGGGATGAAAGGGATGATTCTGAAGGACGTGAAGGTCTTTTACCGGGACAAGACCCAATGGTCTCAACTTTTCATTCTGCTGGTCCTGATCGTTATCTATGTCTATAATTTCAGTGTCCTGCCTTTACATAAGTCCCCCTTGCCGACCCTATATTTAAAAAATTTTATTGCCTTCTTGAATTTGGGGCTGGCCGGATTTGTTTTGGCTTCGGTGGCCGTGCGCTTCGTTTTTCCGGCAGTCAGCGCCGAAGGCCAGGCCTTCTGGATGATCCGCAGTTCTCCCATTTCCTTAAAAAAGTTCCTTTGGTACAAGTTTGTCTTTTACTTCATCCCTTTAATGATCCTTTCCGAGGTTTTGATTTACTTTACCAACCGGCAATTACAGGTTTCATCCAACATGCAGTGGATCTCCTCCCTGACCATGATCAGCCTGGATTTTGGATTGGTGGGCCTAGCCATAGGCCTGGGGGCCATGTATCCCCAATATGGCTCGGAGAATCTGGGGCAGATGCCCACCGGTTTTGGCGGATTTCTTTATATGATTTTTTCCCTGGCTTTAATTGGGGTTACCATTGGGCTGGAGGCCGGACCGGTGTATCGGCTGCTGATGGCTGACTTTCGGAATATTTCACTAACACTCATGGATTACTGGTGGATGGTAGGGTCATTCGCCATGGTCTCGTTCCTGCATCTGTTCACCGGTTGGTGGGCCATGAAAAGAGGGATACAGTCTCTTAATCAAAATTTGACCTGACCAGGAAGTGCATTCCAAAGCACGATTCGCTGATTGACGAATGTATTGCAATAGTTTATTATTTAATTATTTGAACCGGCAAAAGGAGCTTATGTCTTTACGGACTTTTTTCATCATACCTTGTTATATCATCCTTACCATAGGGTTAAGTGTGTTTGCCCTGATCGTCTCTTTATTTGATTCGAGAGGGAACCGACTGCACCGAATTGCTGGCTTCTGGGCCAAGGTAGTTTTGATGATTAGCGGGGTTCGGACTGAATTATTCAACCCGGAAGTCCTCGTTCCGGGCCAGTCTTATATCTTTGCCGCCAACCATCGAAGTGCTTATGATATCCCGGTTCTTCTTTCCAGACTCCCGATTCAATTTCGCTGGATGGCCAAGGAAGGTTATTTTAAAATCCCCTTATTCGGCTGGGCCATGAAACGGGCTGATTATATTTCCATCAACCGTTCCAATGCCAAACAGGCTTATCAAAGCCTCATACAAGCCGCCCGAAAGGTCAATGAGGGGACTTCGATTGTCATTTTCCCGGAAGGGACCCGACAGAAAACCGATCAGTTGGGCGAGTTTAAGCAAGGGTTGTTTTTTTTGGCTATTAAATCTCAAAAACCCCTTGTTCCTGTCGCCATAAAAGGAAGCGGCCGGGTGCTCTCCAAGGGTGGATTCTGGATAACCCCGGGGACCATAACCATTATTTTGGGAAACCCGATCCTCACCGAAGGGTATCATAAAAAAGATGCCGACCTCTTGATGCAGAAAGTCAGAGAAGCGATTGAAGAAAATTTGAAGAAATGATTCAGGAAGGATGTAGGATGCACGATGGAGGATGTAGGATGGAAGGAACAAATAGACTTCCGATTTTATCATGGATCATGATTTCTGCATCCTGTATCATCCATTCACCCTAATAAAGACCAACGATGAAAAATTCCTCATTATTAACTAAAACGCCATCCCCCCTCTCCATCGTCCCTCTGGGGGGTTTGGGTGAGATCGGACTGAACATGCTCCTGGTTCAATATGAAGAGAATATCCTGGTCATCGATGCCGGTCTGATGTTCCCTGAAGACTATATGCTGGGAATTGATATTGTCATCCCGGATTTCAGCTTTTTATTGAAAAACAAAGAGCAACTCAGGGGCATTGTCCTGACCCACGGTCATGAGGACCATATCGGGGCCTTGCCTTTCCTGCTCAAAGAACTATCGGTCCCGGTTTACGGCTCCCGGTTTACCCTGGAACTGGTCAAGGAAAAATTGAAAGAACATCGTATCCTGGAGCAATGTGATCTGAGGATGGTTGCACCAAGAGAATCCCTGACTATCGGACCTTTCCAACTGGAATTCATCCGGGTCACCCACAGCATCCCCGATGGTCTGGGACTGGCCATCCAAACCCCGGTGGGCACCTTGATCCATTCGGGGGATTTCAAGATCGACCAGACCCCTTTGGACGGCGTGATCACGGACATCAATACCTTTGCCGCTTACGGGGCAAAAGGGGTATTGGCCCTGATGTCGGATTCCACCAATGTCGAACGGGAAGGTCACACCCTGCCGGAAAAACGGATCAGCGAGACCCTGGACCAGATCATGCGTGACTGCGAAGGTCGGGTGATCGTGGCTGTCTTCGCTTCCAATATCAACCGGATCCAGCAGGTAGTGAACTCGGCCTCCCGCTATCAGCGCAAGGTGGCCTTCAATGGGAAAAGTATGGTGATTAATTGTCGGATCGCCCAGGAATTAGGTCTGTTAAATGTTCCCTTGGGGATGGAACTGACCCTCGGGGAGATGCTTCAACTTCCTGATTCCCAGGTGACCCTTATCACCACCGGAAGTCAGGCCGAACCCATGTCCTCTCTGACCCGGATCGCCAGGGACGATCATAAACAGATCAAGATCAAAAAAGGGGATACGGTCATCCTGTCCTCCCGCTTCATTCCCGGCAACGAAAAGGCCATCGACGGGCTGATTAATAATTTGTACCGCTTTGGGGCCGAGGTGATATACGAAAAAGTTTCAGAGATCCATGTTTCTGGTCATGCCAATCAGGAAGAATTAAAATTAATGCTCCACCTGACCCGGCCCAAATTTTTTATCCCTATTCATGGGGAATATCGCCATCTGGTCAAACATGCCCAATTGGCCGGTAAAATCGGCATCCCCAAAGAAAACCTGATCCTGGCTGAAGACGGACAGGTCATCCGCTTTGATCAGGAAGGGGGCGGGATTTGCGATGAGGTGGAGGTGGGCCGGGTCTTTGTAGATGGAAAAGGCGTTGGGGATGTGGGTAACCTGATTTTAAGGGATAGGCGACACCTTTCCAATGAAGGACTGGTGGTGGTTCAGGTGGTGCTGAACAACCAGACCGGAGAGCTTCTATCCGGTCCGGATATCATCTCCCGGGGTTTTATTTCCGAAGAGGAGCACCCTGAATTGATCCAGGAAGCCAAGGATTTAGTCTTGGAGATTTTGTACCTCAGGCAAAAGGAAGACATCAAAAATTGGCCCGACATCCAGGAAGAGATCCGCAAGACCCTGAGGCGATTCTTTGATCATTCTCTCGAACGCCGGCCGGTGGTGATACCGTTAATAATACCGATGTAATATTCAAAAACCGGAATATTGGAACAATATTGGAGTGGTGGAGTGATGGAGTGTTGGAGTGTTGGAAAAGGGAAGTTTTTCCCATCGCAAAATACAGCTCAATTGGTTTTTCCAATACTCCAATTGCCTGTTTCTCCATCCCTCCAATACTCCGGTTTTATTTTATTAAAATGACAGGGGACTAATCCTATGGCTAAAGAAGAAAATCCCCCAAAATCCATCTATTTTGAAATCCTTGGGCTGGCCCTGGGGGCGGTGGGGATTTTGATTCTCCTGGCCCTTATTTCCCATCACTCGACAGACCCCTCTTTCAGTTCTACTCAGATGGGCGATCTGCCTATAAAAAACTGGGTGGGAAAGATCGGTTCTTATTCCTCGACCTTCCTGTTTGAGTTTCTGGGGCTGGCCTCCTTCTGGCTCAGTTTCATCTTTTTTCAACTGGCCTTTTATTCCTTCCGCAAAGAACCTCTTTCCTCGCCTTATTGGCATGCAATCGGCTATCTTTTAGTGATTTTTTCTTTTGCCGCCTTACTCTCCAGAGGAGGGCAGAATATTCAATTCTTCGGCTGGAATTTTCTCTGGGGAGGAATTTTGGGTAATCAGATCTTCCACCTCATCTCCTTGTTGTTAAATCCGCCGGGAACCTATATTTTTTTGATCGTTGTCTTGCTGACCGGCTTCATTCTAATCACCCGGGTTTCTTTGGCCCGAGTGGGAGAAAGGGTTCATGCCCGGCTTTTGGATCAGTTGAGCCGCTGGCGGGATTCTTATCAAAAAAACAGGGAGCGAAAACGGAAGGCCAAATCCTTGCAGGTTGAAAAAGAAATCCAGAAGGAAAAAGAAGCCCACCCGCCGACCATAGTCCAAAGCCCGGTGTTTAAACCGGTTGCGCCCCTGCCACGTCCCCAGCCCCACCAGGAGCAATTTGTTTTCATGAAGGAGAAAGGGGATTTTGAGCTGCCGCCCCTGACTTTATTGGACACCTATGAAAAGAATGATCAGGAGGTTCAACAGCAAAGTCTGCTTATGAATTCCAGGCTCCTGGAGAAAAAGCTGAAAGACTTCGGGGTGGAAGGTCAGGTGACCGAGGTATCGCCGGGACCGGTCATTACGATGTATGAGTTTGAACCGGCCCCAGGGGTCAAGATCAGCCGGATCACCGGTCTGGCTGATGACCTGGCCATGGCCATGCGGGCCGTCAGCATTCGGATCGTCGCCCCTTTGCCGGGCAAGCCGGTCATCGGCATAGAAATCCCTAACAGCCAGCGGGAGACAGTGGGGCTGAAAGATATCCTTTCCTCTCAGGAATTTTCCGGTCCCAAATCTAAGTTGACTTTGGCCTTGGGCAAAGATATTTTGGGTTTTCCCGTTGTCACCAATCTGGCCAAGATGCCTCACCTGTTGATTGCCGGGGCCACAGGCACCGGCAAGAGCGTATGTCTGAACGCCTTAATCAGCAGTATTCTTTTTAAGGCCAGACCGGAGGAGGTTCGCTTTTTTTTCATCGACCCCAAGCGGATTGAGCTTTTACCCTATGAAGGGATTCCTCATCTATTGCACGAAGTGGTCACCGATGCCAAAATGGCCACTCGGGTTCTGCGCTGGGCCATTCGGGAAATGGAGGACCGTTACCAGAAAATGGCCGATAAAGGGGCCCGGAATATCGACACTTACAATCAAAGACTGCTTAAGGAAAAGAAGGGGGCCTCTGAAAAATATCCGGAAGAATGGCTGCCATATGTGGTCATCGTCATTGACGAACTGGCCGATCTGATGCTGGTTTCCTCCCGTGACGTAGAGGAGTCCCTGACCCGGCTGGCCCAGATGGCCCGAGCCGCCGGCATTCATCTGCTTATAGCCACACAGCGTCCTTCGGTCGATATCCTGACCGGTATCATCAAAGCCAATTTCCCGGCCCGTATTTCTTTTCAGGTCTCCTCCAAAACCGACTCCCGAACCATCCTTGATGCCAATGGGGCCGAGGCCCTTTTGGGTGCCGGAGATATGCTTTTCCTGCCTCCCGGGGTATCCAGAGTCCAGCGTATACACGGGGCCTTTGTCTCCGAAGCGGAAATCAAGCGCTTGACCGAATTTCTAAAAAAACAAAAAGAGGCAGTCTATGACGACACGCTTTTAACCATGGAAGAACCGGAACCCTCGGAAACGGATGATGACATCGACGAAAAATACGAGGCAGCGCTGCAAATTATCAAAGAGACCCGGCAGGTTTCCATCTCTATGATCCAAAGAAAACTGCGCATCGGTTATAACCGGGCAGCCCGTTTGGTGGAAATCATGGAACGGGAAGGAATCGTCAGTTCAGGCGAAGGCGGCCGTCCCCGGGAAGTGCTGATCAAGAATTTTTAATTTTCAATAAATATGGATTGTATTCATGATGTTTGATATAATCGATGAAATTAATAATGTTGAAACGATTGCCAAAGGAGAAGGAGTTCATGAACTTAATCGCTTGAGAAAATCCTATGGGATTGGGAACTGGAAAAAAATGAAAGGTTTTGCTCATATCCGACTTTCTTCTGGAAAAATTAAATTAGCGGAGTTACCTTGGTATGAAGCTCATGGTATAGGTAAAAAAGAAATTAAACGTAAAAGGTATTTGGAGTAACCCATGCAAGAAATTAAACAAAAATTACCTGAGTTTGTAGTTTGTATCAACAATTCAGATTATCCTGCATCTTTAGAACTGCATAAGATTTATCGTGTACTTGTTGATAAAGAAGCTACAGAGGAGGGGGACATCCGTATTATTGATGAGAGCGGAGAAGATTATTTATATTCCTCCTCCTATTTTGTGCCTATTCAAGTTCCTCAATCAGTTGAAAAGTCCTTGCTTCGGGCTGTCTGATTCAAAATTTATACCGAATCTCAGATTGGAGAAGAATGTCCCACCTTAGATAGTAATTCTTTTTTCGTCTGGATGGAACAATAGAGATCAATTTCCTTATTCCTTAATAATTCTTTGGCTGGTTTGATGCCTTTTAGAGCATCAATAATTATATCCGTATCTATTAAGAGTTTAATCGTTGCCATTCGATCAATTCTTCAATAAATTTTTTTCCGGACTTGACTTTCTTTCCTTCCTTCCTTCTCATCTTTTCCACATATTCGGCACTATCTTCTATTTGAGAATATGAGAAAACGGGTTTTTTTGTCCTAAGGAATTGGGCAAAAGTTATTAACTCTTTGATTTTTTCCTTTGGCAAATCTTCGGTTAATTCTAATACTTGTCTTCTGTATTCGGTGGTTACTCCCATAAAACCCCCAAGTTTGATAAGAAATTCCTTTTGATGGGAAGAGTATAAGGAAAGAAAAAGGCACGGTCAAGGAGAAAAACAGGGCCAAAGGCAAGGGGACAAAAGATCAAACCATCCCCATTCCTATTAATCTCCCAGCAGCAACATCAACCAAAGCATGGTATTTGAGGTTTTAGCTCCACCTTGTCCACTACGCACTGGCCAAACGTAACTGCCGCCTCCCTTAACCCAATCGTACACGACCCCAGCCCACATATAGACGACCCAGGCAATGCTGGTATTGCAGGCATAGGATGACGACGACCAGTAGGGGCTAGGCTGAACAGACTGCACATTATTAAAAGGGTGGTTTAATGGCAAGGCCGGAATATATTGGGAATGGTCTATCAAACTGAACAGTTCCTTTCGGTTAGGCAGACGCCAGTCCTTATAGCCGCACAAACCTGAACCGCTGTTCATGGAAGCCACATAATCCAAAGCCCCTTGCCAGTTTCTTTGCCCGTTGGGCAGCTTGCCGTTCTTGGCCCACATCAGCCCGGTCAAGTTGTCGGGGACGCTATCCCCCGAAACGGTAAAACGGGGATCAGGCCAGGCCACCCCGGCCCTTTTTTCCCCATCCTGCCCAGTCCCTGCGCAAGGAATGACGGTTCCTGATGAGTCATAGCAGGTGGTCTGCCCGGTTTGAGGCAGTTGAATAATCCCGGCCAAAACTACTTCTTGCGAACCCAGGCCTATTAAAAAAAAGCAGGATAAAATCAGAATGGTTGTAAAAAGCTTTCGGATGAATTTCATTCATAGCCTCCTTGGGGCCGGGTTGCCAATCAAAAAATAGCCGTCATAAATCTTTTGCCATATAGGGTAGTACACAAACCGGTTGATAAATAAAAACCCCACCTCTCTATTGAGATGAGAAGTGAGGTCTAATATTCTTTCATTGACGCTCCTCTGGTAAAGGTTTCCATCAAGAATAATTCCGTAGGTTAACTAAATATTTTTACCCTAAAATTAGTAATAAATTTCAAATTTATTTCAAATTCCTCTATTGATTATAGTTTGACTCTTGCATTTTTTAAAAAATAGTAGGTTGAAGATTTCAGGAAGGACTAAACGAAATCTCCCCTCACGGACAAATTGAGATAAATAAGCTGTTCCAGCAGAAAATAAGGCGGTTAAGTAAGTATCTCCATAGATTGTAAGGGAATGAGGGCATCTTTATTTTTCTTTTGACGAAGGCCTTGAGAGACGTTACTATGTTACTTTCCGTATCTGCCTTGGAAAGGAATTTCAATGTCTTTCTCTCTATTAAAAATGAATTTGCGGCCAAGGTCTGCCGGTCTTTTAATTAGTTTTTTTATTTTTTTTAGCTGGAATGGGGTATCGGCCCAGGAGCAAAACAGCGGAGATTTGAACGCTATTCTCTCCCAATTAAAAGACCGTTTTGCCGCTGCGAAAACCTTTCAGGCCGATTATATCCGGGAAATTGTGCCCAAAATTGCTTCCAAACTTCCTTCCTCATCTTTACAAGCCGAGGGACAGCTTTCGTTCCTTTCTCCGAACAAACTCCGCATGGATCAGAAAAAACCCCGACCCGAGCAGTTGATCTGTAATGGCGACAAGGTCTGGTGGTATCTGCCCGAGGAAAAAGTGGTTAATGTGTATCGGCTTAAAGATTATTATCTGCAGATCAAACCGATCATCGATTTCCTCTCCGGTTTGGGAGGATTGGAAAAAAATTTCTCGGTTCGGTTGAATGCCACGATTTCGGAGGAAGCCCCTTTTCACCAGTTGCTGTTAAAACCCAAAAACCCTCAGCCGGATTTACAGCAGATCATGGTCCGTATATCCAAAGCGACCTTCCTTCCCCTGGAATTTACGTTTGAAAACCTGATGGGAGACGGGACCCGGTTTCGTTTCAGCCGGGTGGAGACCAAAGTGCCCTTAGCCGGGAGTCGCTTTGAATTCATCCCCCCGGAAGGGACGCGGGTGATTTCTCAGTCTCTTCCCTCTCTTCCCAGGAAATAGGAAGATAAAAAATCTTCATTTGGCGTTTGGGTCCGTCTCGGCGATACCCCAGCAATCCTTTCAAAAATGAGAGTTGGACCGTCTCTTTCTCTTTTTGATAATTGAAGAGGAAACCGACGTCGAGCCTATCCAGGTCTTTTTGTTTCTGGTGATAATACAACCCCCAAAGAAATTTGGAAACCTCTTTGCCTTTCCCGTCCTGGTAGTATTCATAGATCCGGAAAAGCATCCCGTAATGCCGCTCAAGCCCTTCCCAATCGGCCGGCATTAGGGCCGGGAAATAAAAATGGACCATCCCTCTTCCGTCTTCGGCGTGGCGAAAGAAGGGCCAAAACCTGGTAACCCTTTCCCAGCGGTCTTCTTTTTTATAATAGACCTGATGGAATTTGCTGACATAAAGAAACCTATTTAAGACCTCGTCTTTTTCGTCGTTTTCTTCCTTTTCCTGATAAAAGAGAGGCCAGAGGAGGTTTATCTTCTCCCGGTCATCCACCTTACGGTAAGTGATTAGGGGCCAGAGCCTAAAGGCCTCGGCCTTTTCGCCCCGGGCATATTGAAAGATCGGCCAAGGGAAATCCACCTGAAAGTAGTTAAAATTTTTTTCGTAGTAAAAATTAAAAAAAGGCCAGAGAAAAATCTTTCTATTTTCGTTGGAACTTTGTTCGGAAAGATATAGGGGGAGAAGATAAAAATAGGTCTTGGGGTTATCGGTGTCGAGATATCTTTGCTGATATAGACCAATGGGCCAAAGAAAAAAAGTTTTTTGATAAGCCCCCTCCCCTTCTTGTTTTTCCTGCCCATAAAAAGGCCAAATCCGAAATCCGCTGCGCATTCCTCCCGAGGTCAGGGAAAAGATCGGCCAGAGAATATTATAGGTTTGTGTTTCCCCTTCCTGGATCCGGGTGTAGAGGGGCCAAAGTACAAACTGGATTTCATCTCGGGCGAACCGGTCTTTGAATAGGCCTCCGAAAGGAAACACCCCGCCGTAAGATTCCCCTTCCTTATCCTTTCCCCAAAAAACCAGAAAAAGATCCACATTCTCTCTCTTATCTTCTTCCTGTTTGGTCTGCGACGGCTTAAAAGCAGAGAAAAAAGGAATGAGGCGATAGAGTTCTCCTTCTGGGGTTTTTCTGTATCGTCCAAAGGGATAGAAAAAGTCTAATTCTTCGGTCTGTTCCTTAATATTTTGGCTGTAGGAAAAGAAAGGGCGTAACGTCCATTCACGTTCTTCCGGGTTTTCCGCCTGGGAGTAAAAAGGCCCGGCCGCATCCAGACGGCGGCTCTGTTTTTCCGGATCGGTTTGGATGTGAAAAAAAGGGGCGACGTTTTCCGGCCCCAGGTCAGCAGAAAGATGAGCACAGCCGGAGACGGAGACCAGGAATAATAAGAAAAGCAAGGGCAAAAGGAGAAGTTGAGTCCAGCGATGGAAAGGGGCTTCCCATTCGGAGTTTGGAGTTCGGGCCGCTCGGCTTTGCCGAGCTTTCAGAAAGGCTTCCAGTGGAAGCCGGAATTCGGGGTTCAATAACCGTTGCTTTCCGACGAAGACGCTTCGACGGACAGGCTTAACGCCAGACATTATCATGAGGATCACTTGACTCCTTGAATCCTTGACTCCTCGACCCCTATCTTATTTTATAATCGTCCCGATAATCGTTCCCAAAATACTCACCGGGACCTGTTCGGAAAGCCCTTCGGCGGCCTTGTTCACGCTTCGCAGGGTGTATCTGATCTCTTTGTGCAAGGAGTCGTCATTAATTAATTTCCCAATGGTCCCTTCCCCCTGATTGATCTTGCTGGTCGTTTGATTCAAATTGGCAATGGTCTCCTTGGCTTCTTTGTACAGAGAATCGTCATTGATTAATTTCCCCAGAGACCCTTCACCGGATTCTATTTTTCCAGCCACTTTTTGCAGACTGGTCAGGGTCTTTTTGGTTTCATCATAAAAATCCTGATCTTTAATCAGTTTTCCAATAGTCCCCTTTCCTTCATTAATCTGGGCCACTGTATCTTTTAAGCCCGTCACGGTGGTTCGCATATCTTTGTAAAGGGTGTCGTCCCGTATTAATTTTCCCATGGTTCCTTCCCCACGGGAAAGTCCCGCCGTCATGCTCCGGATATCATCCGTCGCTTTATTGAAATTGGCAAACGTGCCTTTGAGATCGGTTTTACCGGCTTCAGTGCCGATCACTTCGCTTAAGGTTTTTGTCACCGAACGGATATCATCCACCACCGGCATGGCTTTGGCCACGATTTGGCCTAGTTCTATGGGGGAACTGGTTTCCCGAATCACTCCTCCGGCCAAGAGACGGGGGGTTTTGTCGCTTCCCGGATTAATCTCGACATAGGTGTCTCCCAGAACACCCTGAGTTTTAAGACTCGCCTGGGCATCGGAAAAGACCGGGATCTCCTTGCGAATCGTCAGGGTGACCCTGGCCTGTCTGCCGGTCAGGCGGATATCTTTCACCCGGCCCACCTCAATCCCGGCGATCTGGACCGCCCCGCCTTCGACCAAACCTGAAGCCGAGTCAAAGAAGGCGGCGATTTCATAACCTCGCTCTGTTTTTAACTTAAATTTTTCAACCTTCAGGGTCATGTAACCGAGAACGATCAAACCGAGAAAGACAAAGATGCCTACTTTGACTTCAGTGCTCACTCCTTTTTTTTCCATGAGACCTCCTCTGGGCCTTTAGATTAAATTCTCCGAGATTCGGCCCAATAAAAAATCCTGAATGATTTTATTGGTGGACTGGCGAAAGACCTCCGGGGTCCCTCCTTCGATGATCTTTCCTTCATAGAGCATGAAAATGTTATGGGCGATTCGAAAGACGCTCTGGATATCATGACTGATGACTACACAGGTCAACTGAAATCGCTTTTGGGTCTCAATAATTAACTGATCTATGGCGGCGGTCATGATCGGGTCCAGTCCCGTAGTCGGTTCATCAAACAGCAGGATATCCGGATCCAGGGCAATGGCCCGGGCCAGGGCCACCCTCTTGCGCATCCCGCCACTCAATTCCGACGGCATTTTTTCTTCAATACCCTGCAAACCCACCAGGGCCAATTTTTCGGAGACCAATTTTTCAATTTCAGAAAAGGTCGATCTTTTATGTTCCCGAATGGGAAAAGCCACATTTTCTCCCACGGACATGGAATCAAAAAGGGCTCCCTCCTGAAAGAGCATTCCGAACCGCTTGCGGACCCGGTAAAGATTCCTTTGGCTTAAGCGGTTGATTTCCTCATCATCGATCCAGATCTCCCCGCTGTCCGGCCGCATCAGTCCCATAATATGTTTAAGCAAAACACTTTTCCCGCCACCGCTTCGACCGATAATCACGGTCGTCTGTCCGGTGGGAATGATCAGATTTAGATCCCGCAGGACCTGCTGGCTTCTGAAGGATTTATTGACATGGACCAAACGGATCATAAAAGACAGTCGTCAGGAGCCAGTAGCCAGCAGTCAGAATAAAAACAGAACCATTCCCCTTTTGTATTCCGGCTCTTGACTTCTGAATCCATTTCCATATATTTTTAAAACAATAGAGAGGTTATTACATAAGTCCCGATCAAAATACAGACCGAAGAGATGACCACTGCTTCGGTGGTGGCCCGGCCGACTCCTTCGGCACCACCGGAAGTGTTGTATCCCTTATAACAAGCAACCAGGGTGAGGATCAGTCCAAAGAAAACCGATTTGACTATCCCCTGAACCAGGTCGGCAAACTCCATCATATTGATCATCTTGTCCATGTAAATACCGGCATTGATTTTTAACAGGACAACCCCGACAAAATAACCCCCGATGATGCCCACAAAGATATTGATGACCGTAAGCAGGGGTAACATCAGGACTCCGGCCCAGATCCTGGGGACAAAAAGATACTGGACCGGATTGATGGCCATCATTTGCAGGGCGTCGATCTGCTCGGTGACCCGCATAGTTCCCAGTTCCGCGGCAATGGCCGAGCCGGCCCGGGCATTGACCATCAGGGCCGTCATCACCGGTCCCATCTCTCGGGCCATGGATAAGGCCACGATCCCTCCCATCAGGCTTTCACCGCCGAATTTTCTGAAGCCGTGATAGCTCTGAAGGGCCAGGACCATTCCGGTAAAAGTCCCGGTCAGGACGACGATAAAAAGGGATTTGACCCCGATAAATTCCATTTGTTTGATTAAATTCCTCAGGCGGAAGGGCGGAATAAAAGTCCAGGCCAAGCTCTGGAAGAACATAAGCAAAATCCCTCCCAGTTCCGACAGGAAGGCCAAGGCCATACGACCGATAACGAAAAAGAGGCGAGTTATTACCATGTCCTTGTTTTAAGTCATAAAGGATAGCAACTATTAACCTCTTAACCAGCCCGCCAAGATAAGTCAAGAAAAAACAAAAGGTAAAAGAAATGGATTCAAGGATTCAAGGGGCCAAGTCCCGCCTCTGGCGGGATTGAAACCTCGAACCCTGGAATCTTCTAACCCTATTTTTGGTTTAAACCCTCAGCCCTGTAGGGCACTACGATACAGTCAGCTTTGCTGACCTGAAAAAAGGCTTCCTGTCCGACTCCCTCTGGGAGTCTCCCCAAAGATCGGTAAGTCGGCTTCCGAATGGAAGCCTTTTAGGGAGTTCGGTAAAGCCGAGCGGACCGATCGGATCGGTTTCCGAATGGAAACCTCTTAGGGAGCTCGACGAAGTCGAGCGGATCGAAAGCCGGAATGAAAATAAACCTTTGAATCAAGCGATTAAAAGTTTTTATTCTGAGTTCTGGCTCCTAGATTCTGGATTCTTGAATTTTTTTTCGCTAAAAGATTGGTGATCCTTTTGTCTATTTGGTATAATACGATTCGAAAATGAAGATGAAAGTAGGACAAGACCATTTGAAACCCTCAAGGAGAAAAGGATGAACGGAGCCATTGTGGTTGATATTCAGGGGGATTTTACACACCTGATGACCGGCGCTCTGGCCGTACCGGGAAGCGGGTTGGACTATCTGCACAAAATCAACAAGGCGATTGATCAAATCAAAGGCCGAGGAATTCCTCTCTGGGCCTCTCAGGATTGGCACCCTGCCAACCACATCTCCTTTTATACCAATTATCCCGGGAAAAAAGTTTTTGACAAAATTGTTTTACAAGGGAAAGAACAGGTTCTCTGGCCCCCCCATTGTGTTCAGGGAACCTCCAATGCGGAATTGTTATTGTATCCGCATTTATTTGAAGCTGTTGTCCGAAAAGGCCAAGACTACCGATTCGACAGTTATTCCTGTTTTCAGGACGACGGAGGACAGGAAACGGAATTGAATGGTATTTTGAAGCAAGAGGGGATCGACCATTTAATTATTTTCGGAATTGCCACAGATTACTGTGTCCTCTGGACCGCCCTGGATGGATTGGCCAGAGGCTATAAGATAGGTGTGATTCAAAACCTGTGCCGGGGTGTTGACCCGGCAACCTCGGACCTGGCCCTGGCAGAAATCAAAGAAAAAGGTGCGATCATTTTTGAGGATCTGGATGCATTTTTAACAAGCTTCGTGTCCTAGGTTATTGAAAAAATATTTCAATCCCAAATGGGGTTGACAGGTCCGTCCTTTCGGTTTATACCTTCTGCAAAGCGCCCATAGCTCAGTGGATAGAGTGCCGGACTACGAATCCGTCGGTCGGAGGTTCGAATCCTCTTGGGCGCGCCAATTAAAATGAACAACAGGCATTTATTCAAGGGAATAAGTGCCTGTTGTTTTTCCGGTGAAATCGTAAAAAAATATTTATACTAAAAGAATTAGGAACGGGGATGCTTCACCCTTAGTTTTTCAAGGGTGCCGATTTTCGCCGTGGGGAATGTGTGTATTGCGCAAGCAGCGTTTCATTGTCACGACGTCGCTTTCTTCCCAAGGGAATCTTTATAACCAGGTAAGTAAAGACAATGGCTGCTTTAACAGCCCAGGAATTGGTTATAAAGAGCATCACCAGCGCTGATGTCATAAGGATGCCGAGCAGGAATCGAGCAACATGCTTGGCGATTCGGGGAAAAGGCAGGAGAGTTGCTACCGGTGTTGGAAGGAGGAGAGCCAGGAAGATAAACCCGATTTGCACTTCGGAAAACCATTTTAGCCAGCCAGTAAGCAGATAGAGTAAACCGCCGAAGATCATTCCCGCAAAAGTTACCGTACAGCCTTTACAAAGATAAAGACCATGGAAGATCCAGACATGTTCTTGAAAGGCCGGATGGTCCGGATGGTGGGCAAAAAGATGGGGATTGCGGTCCCGAAGAAATTGTAAAAACCCCTTCGGTTTTTTCTGAAAAGTTACACCCTTTGAGTTAGATCGAATATTGGTAGTTTTCTTAACCATTGTTTTTTTCTTCCAACAAGTGGATGTTATCAGGCAACTGTCGGGGCAAAAGGCCAAATTTTTTTTAGTAATATTTAATTGGATAACTTAACATTTTTTTAATAGGTTAGCAATACTTAATCCTATTCGAAAATCACCTCAGATTAAGAGACCGGAAGCAAAAATTATTGCTTGACAAAAAAAACCGCATATATAAAATTACAAATTAAAGTCTATCCAGTAGGTTAATACTAATATGTAGTATTAAATCTTGGGGAATATTTTTTGGGGGGGGGCCTTCAATGCGAAAATTTTATCTGTTCCTCTATGGTTTTATTTTTACGGTACTCACCATAGCCGTTTTTTTTATCGGGTGTGGTAGTAGCGGCAGCGGTGGTAGTAGCAGCGGTGGTTCCGGTTGTCACTGCCCTAGCGCATATTACTATTGCCAAGGCAGTTGGGGGGATGGCTGTTGCTCTCAATCCCTAGGGGAGCCTTATCTCGCTAGCGACAATAGGTGTTATTCCAGTCTATTCAACATCCCCAGCAATCTCCGTTATGTCCAGTGCGGGGGATGTTAAAAAGGATAAACAACTGATCGTTTAAAAGGGACCGCGAGTCCATCCCCTGCGGCTTGCTGCATGGGTTTGCAAGTAAACCTTAAAAGTAGACATCTACCTTGCATGGAAAATTCCCTGCACCATGATGTAGGGAACTTTAAATAAATTTTGCATCCCCATGTTACCACAGTTGGGCTTTAATTCGCTCAATTCCGTTTTTATATCTTGCGAACGCGGTGCCACGTGCGGCGCAGAGGGAGGGAATGGCTTACGACCAATACGGAGCTCATCGCCATCGCCGCCGCATAAAAGATCATGGATTAACATAGTATTACTACTCCTTGGAATCTGGTGCTTTACTGTCGTTTTAGTCCAGGCCCAAGCCCCAACTTTCTATTCTATTCTGACCAAAGATAAGACCCGGCTTAACCCGATCACCTCTTTTTCGTATAATGATCGGATCTATTTATATACGGCATGGACAGGGCTGAAAGGCGATCATGAGATAAAGGTCCTTTGGATTCGACCGGATAAAACGGTTCAGGAAACCTCTCGCTTTACAGTTAAGATCCCGCCTAATGCCCAGAACAATATGACTTGGGCTTGGTTGTATTTTAAGAAAGGATTATTAAACATCTCGTCCGTGGAATAAAAATTTATCGGCTCTTGGAAGGCCCGGCTCTTTTTAGATGGAAAATTTATGTCGGAATATGGATTTATCGTTAATTGAAAAGAGAGAGGAGAGAAGAATGAGTCTTTTTTTTAATAACTATTTTAAGTTTCTATTCTTTTTTGGAGCGATTTCCCTTTTTAATTTGATAATTCATCCCCCCCTAAGTAGAGCTGACTGTCCAACTACTGTAACGATCAAACATGTTCTCCAAAAAGTCTTTCCAATGGAAAAGTCGGAAACTGTAACGATCAAACATGTTCTCCAAAAAGTCTTTCCAACGGAAAGTTTGGAAATAGTAAAGATTGAACCCGCCGAAATCCCTGGGATATGTAGGGTGCAGATTAAAGAAGGAAAACAATACCGACTCCTTTACACTGATCTCAAGGGGGAATTTATTCTTGCGGGCAATATTTTTGAGGCAAAATCAAAGAAGAATTTGACCAGGGAAACCACCCTTTCATTAAATAAGCTGACCACTGGGGACCTCCTGCAATTAGAGGCACTGACTGGCTTTAGTTTGGGCCAAGGGAAAAAATTAGTTTATTTTGTCACCGACCCTCAGTGCCCTTTTTGCAAACAAGCTGAACCAATTTTAAAGAAATTAGCTGGAAAGGAAGGGGTTCAGGTCCGTTATCTATTATTCCCATTGGCCTCTCACAAAGGGGCGCGAGAACAAGCTATTTCTATTCTCTGCGATAAAAAAGGTTTGGAGGGCTGGGAAAACGGATATAAATCTAACAATCAATGTACCGAAGGAGCCAAAAAAGTGGATGAAACGGTTTCCTTTCTTCAAAAAAGGGGCATTGTTGGAACCCCAACCTTTATCTTCAGTGACGGGATTAATATCTTAGGGATGATCTCGGAAGATGAATTGAGAACCAGACTAGGGACATCAAAGGTAAATGCAACAACGAAATAATGAGGAGTGATCGCGAGTTCGTGTCAAAGCGATCTTTTGAAAAGGAAAGGGACCACTTCATTAAAATAAAAATCCTCTGATTTATCCAGGTTGAAGTCAGGTACCTCCGGCAGAACTGGATGTGCCTGACTCGAATCACCTATATTTTTTGTCTCTTAATATCTATGATCAGCATTCTTTCTCTCTTTCCTCGATCACATGATTGCGCAGGACCCCGATCTCTTCAATCTCCACCTCAACCGTATCCCCGACCTTCATCGGGCCGACCCCTTCCGGGGTTCCGGTGGCGATGATATCTCCCGGCAGTAAGGTCATATAATGGGAGATATAGCTGACCAAATCCTCTACCTTAAACAAAAGATCGGCAGTGGAGGCCGACTGTCGCACCTGGCCGTTAAGGCGGGTTTCAATTTTTAGGGCATTTGGATTTTTGATGTCCAAAGCAATGACCGGGCCGATAGGGCAAAAGGTGTCAAAAGACTTTCCTCGGGTCCATTGCCCGTCCGATCGCTGCCAATCCCGGGCAGTCACATCATTGAGACAGGTATATCCCAATATATAATCCGGCGCTTCATCCAGCCGGATTTTGCGAGTCCGTTTTTTAATGATGACTGCCAGTTCCCCTTCATAATGGAGTTCTTTGCTGTTTTCAGGATAGATGATCCCTTCCTCCGGACCGATAATAGAAGTGGGAGGTTTTAAGAAGAAAAGAGGGGCCGAAGGGGCGTTCCGATCCAGCTTCACTTCAGTCACATGCTTGGCATAATTCAATCCAATGGCCACGATTTTACTGGGCATCAGGGGAGGCAATATTTTCACCTCTATGATTGGGATTAATTCTTTCGATATGGAATAGGGCTCGGGGGGCCAGCCTTCAATCTTTCGGAGGCTGTCTTTAGTGACAACACCGTATTCCGCTTCATCTTGATAAACAAAACGCATTATTTTCATAAAGCCTCCCCAAAAAAATCCATTCCTTCCATTTAGAGGAAAAAGATCCCTACAAGCCGATGTGCTTTTTATTAAACCTTCGGCTGAAAAATAAAAAAAATCCCACTATGATCATCAAGCAACTGAGTAACTGACCCATGGTTAAAAATCCCCACAGAAAACCTACCTGGACATCCGGTTCACGTAAAAATTCGACCAAAATTCGAAACGCACCATACAGAATTAAAAATCGCGCAAATATGGCCCCGGAAAAAGTTTTTTTATTTCTCCAAAGCCAGAGCAGGCCAAAAAGCAACCCCCCTTCCAGGATGGCTTCATAAAGCTGAGAAGGGTGGCGGGGGATTGGGCCACCATAAGGAAAGACCATACCCCAGGGAACAGAGGTGATGCGCCCGTAAAGTTCTCCGTTGATAAAATTAGCCAGCCTTCCCAACCCTAAGCCGATTGGGGCCGTAACAATAACCAAATCTCCCAAAGCTAACAAAGCAATCTTGTTTTTCCGGCAATACCACCAACCGGCCAGGAAAACTCCCGCCAAACCCCCATGAAAAGACATCCCGCCGTGCCAGACGGCCACCAGTTCCAGGGGATGCTGAAGATACTCTCTGAAGTTGTAGAAGAGGACATATCCCAAGCGCGCCCCAAGGATCAAACCCAGGACCAGATAGAAGTAAAGGTCCAGCAGTTGCTCTTTGGTCAGCAGCGGGGATTTCTGGCGGGCCAGTTGATAACGGACCAAAAGATAGGAAAAAACCGCTCCCAGCAGGTACATCATGCCATACCAGCGGATTTGAAAGGGACCGAACGCAATCAAGACCGGATCGATGTTAGGAAAAGACAGCATAGGATTTTTTCCTCAGTCTGTAAAAAATGGGATGGTTGTTCAAATTCAGGCTCTTCGATAGACCCCGTGGGCTTGGGCAGCAGCTACCATAGCCTCATTGGGTTGTCATTCCTCCGGTTACGATTCCTTTGGAAAAAGATAAAACTTGAACATCGAAATGTTTAGTTTATAATAATGCTTTAATAACAGATTTTGTATGAAAAGGGATAA
This sequence comes from Thermodesulfobacteriota bacterium, assembly GCA_049520575.1. Lineage (GTDB taxonomy): Bacteria > Desulfobacterota > RBG-13-43-22 > RBG-13-43-22 > RBG-13-43-22 > RBG-13-43-22. The sequence continues at coordinate 42,195 of JBEKPQ010000005.1, forward strand.
AAAATTTCTGTGGAAGGTATCGGAAGGAGAATATGATGGAAACGGTCCAGGAAAAGTATAATGAGATGGTCGCCCGGCATATCATTACCGAACTGGAGAAAAAACGGATGGCCGGAAGTTTCGCCCCCACCATCAGTCAGGCTAAAGAAGAGGTCATCCAAATGATACCTAAAGGTTCCATTGTTTATCGCTGCGGCTCAACCTCCCTGGTGGAGATCGGTCTTTGGGAAGCAGTCAAAACCATCCCTGGAGTGAAGGTAATCGATCCTTACCGGCCGGAGTTGTCCCCGGAAGAAGGTCTGGATCAGCGCCGTCAGGGACTTTTCGCCGAAATCATGATCTCCAGCACCAATGCCATCACCTTGGACGGGATATTGGTTAATCTGGACGGGATGGGAAACCGGGTGGCGGCCATGGCCTTCGGCCCTAAAAAAGTTATTCTAATGGTGGGAATGAATAAGGTGGCCCCGGATTTGGATGCGGCTTTAAAACGGGTTAAACATCACGCCGCTCCCCTGAATAATATCCGCTACGGCCTGCCTAATCCCTGTGTCAAAACCGGTCTGTGCTCCGACTGCCGGACTCCCACCCGTATTTGTAATATGTGGTCCATCATTGAAGGCCATATGGTCAAGGACCGAATCCATGTCAAATTGGTCGGCGAGCCGATGGGATATTGAGGGAACAGGCAAGCGATGATCCGGCATTTTATCCACAAGCTTATCAAGACCATGCAAAATGAACTCCGAGAACCGGATTGCCGCAGTGATGAATTTTGGGATCAACTGGCGGCGAACTTACAGGAATCAACACTCCCTGATTTTCTGAACCAGATTTCCAGCCAGGTGGATGAAATTATTGAAATCAACCCCGACTTGTCCGAACAGGAAATCTTGACTAGGGTGACCCGAATCATGGTGGAATTTTTAGGTGCCTTGTCGGCCTCAGTCAGGATTTACGATCCTAATACCGGCCAGATGCTTTCTTACGGGTCCCATCCCTTTCAGGAGGCTTCGCGGGCCACTTACATTCCCTTGGAAAATACGATTGCCGGAGAAGTGGTGAAGACCCAAAAGACTTATCTGGTTCCCAGCATCCTGCGTGAAGACCTTTATGGGGATAAAGAGGTCATAGCTCATAGAGGGGCCCACTCCCTGATGGCCGTCCCTTTCGCCATACCGCGCTTCTTCCCCCATGAGAGAGAGACGGTCGGGGTGATTCAGATATACTATGCGGAAGAAGATCGCCGCTTTCCTCCCTTGGACGTGCGGATGGCGGAACTCATGGCCCGGAGACTCAGTTTTGTCATCGCCCGGAAAAAGATACTCTCTCTTTACAAGATCAACGAGAAGAAGGAGGCCATTGTCCAAAAAGTATTCCAGAAAACCGGTCCTCGGGAGGGAATCAAGATGAAGGATGTCTTCAATCGGGTGATCCCTGAGATTGCCGACATCATCAATGTCCAGAGCTGTGCCCTTTTTTCAGTTTCGAGGGACCTGGAGCAGGTGGTCCTTGAAGCTGGCTACTCCGATACAACCGGGTATCATGGTATCGGAAAGCGATTTCCGGTGAAAAGGGAGCCGGCTTTTGAACTCGTTTTAAGACCGGAGAGCAGCACCCAGGAATCCCCTTATGAAGTGGTGACCCCTTCTTATATCCTGATCATCGATCCTCAGAGAAGCGACAAAATCTCCAACAACCTGAAAAAATTTGCGGCCGACCACCATATTAATTCCATTCTTTATATCCCGCTCAAAGTTGGTGGAGAGGTTACCCATTTCATGACTTTTGATGCCGTGGACTTAAGAAAAGGGTACAGCGAGTGGGAGATCGATATATTCCTTTTTTTAGGCCGGGAGCTTATGCAAGCCCAAAGAATGGAACAGTTGGATGACACCCTCCATGATTTCAAGAACCCGGCCATTGCCATTGCCGGTTTCGCCCGGAGGCTGAAAACCATGCTGGCCAAGGAAGCCCCGCTGAAAGAAAACGCTGCCATTAAAAAATATTTGGATATTCTGGTGGACGAGACCAATCGGATGCAGGAGATGGCTTTAAGTATTCATCAGGTCGATAAAGAACAGATCGTCAACCTGACGGAAATCCTAAAAAAACGATTTGAGATCAACAAAGAAGCCATCAAAGAGATGGTTAAAGCCAATGTGATGCTTCAGGAGGGGCCATTTCATGATGTACTGCCCGTGCGCTGTTATTCCATTCACCTGGAACGCATTTTGGATAACCTTCTCAATAATGCCACCAAGGCCATTCCCCAGAAAGGGGGTAAACTTTCCATGCGCACTTACGCCGACGGTCATTGGGCCTGTGCCGAGATTGCCAATACCGGCCAGATCTCCGATGAAGACCGGCTGAAACTCCTGGAGGGGGAAGGTCGGGGCCGGGGGATCTATATTACCCATCGCATCATCCGGTTGCTCAAAGGCCGAATCGAGGTTAAAGTGGAAAAAAATTCGACAACCATGGTCGTGCGCTTTCCTCTGGTTGCGGACTGAGCGGTTCTTCAAATCATTTTTATCATTGACTCTTGATACCATGGACGTAACTTAAAATCTCGAATATTCCCCATGTCTTGATTCGATTTATTTGAGGACAAAGTTGGAAGCACGCCTGGCGAGAACAGTCGCCCTCTTTTTCTCTTTGACCTCTATCCTTTCTCTATTTTATGATCACTCCCAAAAAACTCAGCTTAATTTCAATAAACTACCAACAGGAGCACCATCATACCGTTTGAAAAAAAACTGGAAGAACTCAAACAAAGAAAAGGCCCTGCAAATGGGCGGGCCAAAGAAAATAAAACGCCAGCACGATCAGGAAAAGTTTACGGCCCGGGAACGGATCGATAAACTTTTCGATCCCGGCAGTTTTCTGGAAGTGGGCATGCTCAATCACTCCGACATGCCGGCTATGGAAGACAAAACCCCGCCCGACAGCAAGGTAGCCGGCTTCGGCAAGATCGACGGCCGTACCGGGAGCATCGGCGCCCACCTGCTGGCCAATTGGCCGATCAAATTTTAAGGATTTGAGGATGCTAAAAATACGTCGGATATTTATCTGCATTTGTCTTTTTTTAATGGTCATGGTTATGAATACCTTGGCCTCTCCTATCAGACCCGTAGGTCCGGTTGATGTGACCGGATGGGTGAGTGAGATAACCTGGGTTCCAGAACAAAAGGTCAAAGGCCGTCCGGGAATGTCAGGTTCGTTGGGACATGACCGAATAAACCCGGCACATTTTCTTGTTCATTTAACAGACTATGATGGAGTGACCGTTAAAACAGCGGTTATGATGACCAGATACATCGACCAGGCGGCCTTAAAAAGCAAGGGCCCAAAAGACAGACCTTCCTTTATTCTGCTAAAAATTAACCACAACGATCAAAACTATCTAAAGACAGATTTGAAAATAAGAGTGGTCGGCTATACGGTCAGGGGAGATGAAGGGGGAACCTGGACATCCTATAAGGCGATTGAGATTTTGGATCATTGATCTCTAATCACAACTGTTCCATAAATAGGATCCGAATTTATCAGTGCAGAAGGAGGATGGTGGACCACCTCAGTGCACCTTTTTATCATAGTTCTCCCAGAACAGATCTCGAAGGCCTTTTTTGAAAAGTTTACCGGAACCGGTTCGAGGTAATTGGTCGAGAAAGGTGATCGACTTGGGGGCCTTATAGGAGGCCAAGTTGTTTTTGCAAAACTGAATAATTTGTTCCTCTGAGGCTTGTTGACCGTCTTTTAAAACCACTGCGGCATGAACGGCTTCGCCCCATTTTTCATCCGGGATCCCAAAGACAGCCGCTTCAAGGATTGGAGGGAATTGGTATAAAACATTTTCAACCTCTGTGGAATAGACATTCTCTCCTCCAGTTAAAATCATGTCCTTCTTCCGGTCCACGATATTGATATATCCTTCTTCATCAATGACCGCCAGATCTCCGGTACTGAGCCAGCCGTTTTTAATGGCCTTTTGGGTCTCTTCCGGCAGCTTCCAATACCCTTTGGTAATCGTGTCTCCTTGAACAATAATTTCGCCGACCTCTTGATTGTCCGGTCGCACTTCTTCTCCGTTTTCCCGAACGACCTTAAGGGATATCCCAATAAATGCACGGCCGGTCTTGGCCTTGAATTGAAACTGTTCTTCCGGAGGCAATCTTTTCAAATGTTCTTTTAAGATGGAAAGGGTCAGATAGGGACTGGTTTCCGTCATCCCATAAGTTTGAATGTAATCACAACCAAAGCCCTGCATGATCTTTCTGACCACTTCCGGGGCGATCGGAGCCCCGCCGCTTAACAAGACCCGAAGATGAGGGAAGGCATAATTCGGGAAATCCGGGTGATGGATAAGCAGGTTCAGCATGGTGGGAATCATATTGGAAAGGGTGACCTTCTCCCGGACCATCGTATCCAGAACCGCTTTGGGCTCAAATTCCTTGACCAGGACATGGGTGCCGCCTACCCAGGTGATAGCCCAGGTGGCCCAGGCATCGGCCAGATGGAAGAGGGGGGCCACATGGATCCAGACATCGGAATCATTCAATTGCAGTTCGGCAATGGTGCCCAGGGCATGAAGGAAGTTATTCTTATGACTGAGCATGACCCCTTTGGGGCGTCCGGTTGTACCGCTGGTGTAGTAAATCTGGGCCGTAGCCTCTTCTCCCGGCCCCCAATCAAGGATCGGGTCCGGTGGGGAGGACCCCAGGGCGGCCTCATAATCAAAACCCTGAGTATGGGTCCGGTCATTTGGGTTTACTAAAAGGATATTTTGGGAAGAAATTTTTAAATTCTTAATCAGCTCAATTTTAGGGAAGAAATCAGAATGGATAATGAGGAACTGGGATTCAGAGTCATTAAGGATAAATTCGATTTCCTTGGAGGAAAGGCGATAATTGAGAGGGATTAAAACTGCACCGATGAGGGCAGTGGCAAAGTAGGCCTCCAGAAAGACATGGCAGTTGTAATGCAGAATGGCCGCCTGGCAGCCCGGACCTAATCCCCGGTCTCTCAGAAAATGGGCCAGTCTAAAGACCCTTTCAGCAAACCGTTCATAGGTAAACACCCCCTGATGGCAGCGAACCGCTTCCTTTTGAGGATAGGCCTTAACCGCCTTAAATAAAAGTTCTGCTAAGTGAATGGACAGTCCTCCCCTCGATGTTCAAAACATATTCCCTTGCCTTTTTTTACTGGATAAAATAAAAAAATTCAATCTAAATTGCGGTCTGTTTTAAGATGGGTCATGCCTATACAAATAAAATCCCCTGGACCTATTAAGGGTCTCATAATACTATCGACAAAGTTTTGTTACCAGGGATCTGAGGGTCTTCTTTTCAGAGGCCGTCCAAAGGGTAACTTATTCCACTATGACCCGCCCAAACGTTTACGTTGATGGGAAGCAGGGCCGGGAGGCCCCCCGGTCACCTAACTTCATTATGAGCATTGAGGATAGCCTGCACCTAAAATAATTTTCGACTTTTGACCCGGCAAAGGAGCTCCTAGCTTAATGGTGGACAACCCTGAAAGCAGGCCCTCAGATCCCATTTATCGCCAACCCTGCATCTTTCTGCCTAGACTTTTATGAAACCCTTAATAATGTCGCTTGATATTCCTTAATACGGGATGATGCTTCTTCTCGAGGGAGGAGGAGACCCAGGCCGAGAAGAATTAGGACGGTACTTTAATGATCCCGATGGAAAATCCAAGGCCTTTTTAAACCCTTCTGGGAGAGATAAACCCAAAGGGATTTGCATAGGAATAAAAATTTTTATTCCGTTTATTGTAAATCACCAATAAATAAAAAAGAGGCTTAAAATCCCTTGACATTCCAATTAAAAACAAATACATTCGCCCAATTTGAACCTGCACAGCGACCCTATGACCTAAATTTTTTATGGATAGGAATCAATGGCTCAAGGAGAACCCATAATGACTCCAAACGAAACTCTCGAAGAGGGACTGGATGTTTTATTGCAAGTCAAGGACGAAATTTTGGAAATCTTGAACCAGCTTCGAGGGACATCCGAGCAGCTTCAAAAGGGATTGGAAGTTCCCGGTGAAAAGGTCAATTCCCTGTTGGCTCGAGGGGAAACCTTAGCTCAAAGAATCAGTGCTCTGCCGGGGATGGGACAGGCCGGAGAAGACTTTTTGATTCATATCAATAAAATCGGCCAGGCCATAAAAGACCTTCAGAGTTTTGATGCCTTGAAAAAAGAGAATCTTATCACCGGTGTTAAATTTTAACCTGCAATTTCCAATAGTTTACAACCAAGTTGCTTTTGCCGTTATTCTCATAAAAAGGGGAATCCAGAAGAAGGGGATAAAACTCTGGATTCCGGCTCCCGCAGGAAAGACAAGGACAATGATCAAAAAAGATAAATCCGTAAGTTCCCCTCCGGGAAAGGGGTATAAAGGGGGATTCTTTGATTATTTTCGGGAGTTATTTTTATGTTGTTTTTTTTTTATTAATATGGTAATAAGATAAGACAAATAGGGAGTTTCCCCTTTTCAATCACTATAGACCAATGACCACTGATTACTCCCGGTAAATGAGAAAGGATGGGGGAATGAATAGAGCTGTTTTACCCAAGGTGCTTTTGATATTGGTTGTTTTTTTTGTGGCTATTCCTTCTAATGCATTGGCATTAACTCCTCCCGATCCCATAGGTCCCAAGTCGCCTCCGGTGCCGGAACTCATTCCGGATCTAGATTCAAAAATTTCCAATCCGCCATCATCTCGACCCAATCCATTAGAACTTAGACCGCCTCTTCTGCAGGAGAACGACAATCAAGAGGCCGTTTCCAATGACCTTCCTCCCATCATTAAACCCTCTCATGAAGAGATAAAAGAAAAGGTTGTTTTGGAGTTAAAAGAACTTGAAAAAGGCGGGGATATCAAAAACAGGGCCATCTTTGATTTTCCCATCGTAATTAATGACCAGGTGGAGTATTTTATCGACTATTTCCAAACAAAACTTCGGAATCGTTTCTCTCTGTGGATGGGCCGTTCAACCCGTTATATGTCGATGATGAAAAAAATCTTACGGGAACACAATCTGCCGGAAGATTTAATCTATTTGGCCATGATTGAAAGTGGTTTCAGCACTAAGGCCTATTCCCGTGCCCATGCCGTCGGACCTTGGCAGTTTATCCAAAAAACCGGTACCCGTTACGGACTTCAGGTTAATTCCTGGGTGGATGAACGAAAAGATCCGATAAAATCAACCCGGGCAGCCGCCCAACATTTATCGGATCTCTTTAATCATTTTGGTTCCTGGTATTTGGCCGCAGCCGGATATAATGCCGGTGAGGGTAAAATTTCCAGGGCCTTGGCCATGTATAATGCGCAGAATTTTTGGGAAATTTCCGCCGATCATTGCAGTTATATCAAAGAAGAAACAAAACAGTATGTTCCCAAAATGATTGCAGCGGCCCTGATTGCCAAAGAACCTGAAAAGTACGGATTTTCCAAGATTCACTACCAACCCCCTCTGGCCTTCGACGAAGCCACCGTTCCTGGAAATGTGGAATTAAAGGATGTGGCCGCAGCCTGTGGCGTGGAAGTGGAAACCATTGTCGAGCTGAATCCGGAATTAAAAAGGTGGATAACACCTCCGGGAGCCACCAACTATAATCTACGAATTCCCGAGGGGAGCAAAGAAAAGCTGATGGAAAATTTTGCTCACCTCATAAAACCAAAGCCGCTGGTTACCTATGCGGAACACCGGGTCAAGAAAGGGGAGAGGCTGGCTTCCATTGCCAAAAGATACGGAGTCAAAGCCGGCGTTATTGCTAAGGCCAACAGGATAAAGACCGGCAAACGCCTTAATCCGGGTCTGGTGTTGTTAATACCTAAAAAAACAGGACGCCAGGGTTCTTACTCGGAAATAGAACCGCTCGATCTTGAAAATCAGTTCGAAAAAAATTCATCCATCCCGGCTTCTCGAAGCCGTCAGGGAAAAAAGCTTTCCTTGGTTGCCCATAAGGGAAATGGAAAAAACGGACATCTCTTTCGTATTCGCTATAAAATACAAAAAGGGGATTCTCTGACCTCCATAGCCGAAAAATTTGATCTGGCCGTCCCCATGATTAAAAAATGGAACAGCGCTAAGCGGGGCATTAAAATTCAACAGGGGAAGGGGAATTCCTTAATTTTGTTTGTGGGCAAGGAGACATCTTCTCATGAGGGCAAGCAGGAAAACGGAAAGCCGGCAAAATTAAGCCACAGGAAAACAAAAGCGGAAACAGAAACCCAGATGAAAAAGGTTCGCTATACGGTTAAGAAAGGAGACAGTCTGTCTGAAATCGCCCAGAAATTTAATACCACTCCGCATCAAATCCGTTCTTGGAATCGTCTTTCAGCCAAGGGAAACATCAAACCTGGCGACAAACTCAACTTAAAATTGAAAAAATCTTCTGTCGAGAATATTTAACTTCTTCTATTCATTCCCGCTTTTTTTCTAAAGGATTCATGGATTGATAGGGAGGGGCATTATGCAATAGGCCGGGGCAATAGGCTGAGAGAAGTTCCCTTTCCTCATCGCCTAAGGCCTCCGGCCTATTTCTCACTTTTTTTGAGTTCTTGAATTCTCTTATCCTCGAACTCTATTTTCGTATTACATGATTTTTTTGAATTCTTCTTCCAAGACCGGGACGACCTCAAAAAGATCCGCGACGATGCCGTAATCGGCCTTCTGGAATATGGGGGCATCCGGATCTTTGTTGACGGCCACAATAACCTTGGAAGAGCCCATGCCAGCCAGATGTTGGATAGCCCCTGAAATCCCGCAGGCAATATAAAGATTCGGGTTGACTACTTTACCGGTTTGACCGACCTGGTCGCTTTGGGGTCTCCAACCGGCATCCACAGCCGAGCGGGATGCGCCGACCGTAGCGCCGATAACACTGGCCAGTTTTTCCAAAATGACGAAGTTCTCTGTATCTTTCATTCCCCGGCCCCCGGAAACGATACAAGTGGCTTCGGTGAGATCCACTTTGCCGCCTTGATCGGCAAGCTCTTCCACCAGGGTTGTTCGCAGGTCCTCGGGTTTGATGGAGACCGGAACCGCCACCGTTTCAGCAGTTCGAGCGGCATCAGGCTCCTGGATCGCAAAAACATTCGGCCGGCAGGTGGCCATCTGAGGCCGGGATGATTCACAAACCACCTCGGCGATGACTTTGCCTGCATACATGGGGCGTTTGGCGATCAATAATCCCCCGTCCAAACGCAGGGCCGTACAATCCATAGCCAATCCTGTCTCCAAACGGGCCGCCAAACGGGCTGCTAATTCCTTTCCTTGTTGACTGGCTCCTCCCAAGACAATATCCGGTTCTTGGGCTTTAATGAGTTCACTCAAGACCGCCGTGTAAGGTTCCGGCGTATAAGCCGCCAATTCGGGAGAATCGGCCACAAAAATCTTTTCCGCCCCGTAAGCGGCCAGTTTTTTGGCTTCTTCGGTGATCTGATTTCCTAAAACGGCGACCGCCAAAGGCTGCCCTGACTGATCGGCCAGACGCCTTCCTTCGCTCACCAGTTCAAGCGATATCTTACGGAGGGAACCCCCTCTTTGTTCCGCAATAACTAATATTCCTTTTGCCATAGCCTTTTCTCCTTCACTAAATAATTTTGGCTTCTTCGCGTAAAAGTTTAACCACCATTGTTGCTTTTTCCTGAGCGGTTTCTCCCTCAATAATCTTTCCTCCTTTGCGTTCAGGGGGTGGGGTTAAGGTTCGGATTTTCAGTTTGGAACCCTTTTCACCTGCCTGATCCGGAGAAAGGCCTATATCACCAAGTTTCTTGACCGCCAAAGGCTTTTTTTTGGCCTTCATAATCCCCGGCAAGGATGCATAACGAGGTTCATTCAAGCCTTTTTGAGTGGTAATCAGAGCCGGTAAAGAGGTTTCAAAGACCCAGGTGGCCCCTTCGACCGGGCGAGTCACTTTTACCTTGGACTTATCATCTGAAATTTCCACTTTGGTAATGACAGACAATAAGGGGATTTGTAACAATTCAGACAATGCAGCTCCCACTTGGGCATTATCGTCATCCACGGCCCGTAAGCCGCAAAAAATAAGATCAAAAGGGACTTGTTTGATCGCCCCTGCCAAAACACGGGCTGTGCCCAGGGCATCTCCTCCGTCGGCTGCAGGGTCATCGACATGGATGGCGTCGTCCGCCCCCATGGCCAGGGCCGTACGCAAGGATTCGACCATCCTTTGGGGACCGACACCGATGACGGTGACTTTGCCCCCCAATTTTTCCTTGATGCGCAGGGCTTCTTCCACCCCGAATTCATCATACGGGTTCATGACCCATTTGATGTCCCCGGTTTGAATCCCCTTTCCTGCGGAATCAATTTTAATCTGGGCCTCGGTATCGGGCACTTGTTTAATACAGACTAAAATATTCACGTTTCCTCCTTTTCTGCCCATCCAATCAGCTTGGAAGGGTCGGTAGATAATTTACTATTTTCCCTCGATTTTTACAGACGGGCAACAGTCTTTTGATTGATTTTATCTAACATCATATAGTCAAGGTTTTTTTCCCTGTCAAGTTTTTATTTTAATGGAATTTGATTTTGAATCACGGTTGATAAAAAAACTTTGTCCCTTAAAATTTAAACTGAGGATCAGGAGCCTGAGGCCGGGAAAGTCCAACGGGTTAAATCAATTTAAATTTCTTATTTAAATCTCTTGACACTATTTAGCTAGTTATATTAATTATAATAGATTTAATTTAAATCCTTATTTTATCCAAAACTTACAAAAGTTACACCTGATTTGGTGATATTTAAGAGTCAAAGAAAAGGGCATTCAAAGAGTTTCTCAATAAAGAAAATGAAAGCAGGGCTTAATCGAATCAAAGAAGCCTTTATTATAGGGTGAAAGAAAGGAGGAATTTATGAAAAAAAAGTATTTCGTTTTATTGGCAACTTTATTGTTATCCTTTGCATTCATCGGTTCGTTATCGGCGGCTGAACCCATTAAGATTGGATTTGTGGCCTCTATTACCGGAGGGGCTTCTTTCTTAGGTGAACCTGAGAAAAATACCGCTCTTATGGTCCAGGATTGGATCAATAAACAAGGGGGTATTAATGGGCGGCCTATTGAAATTATCATTGAAGATTCTAAAAGCGGAGAGAGTGAGGCCGTTCTAGCTACGAAAAAGCTGATCGACAAGGATCAGGTTGTGGCCATTATCGGTTCTTCTACCACGGGGGAGTCTATGGCCATGGCCCCAATCTGTGAAAAAGGGGAAATTCCCATGATTTCCATGGCGGCCGCCCTTCAAATCGTCACCCCGGATGAAGAATACAAAAGAATTATTGCCAGTCCCAAGTCGGCCTTTGAAACCCCCAGAGTGCAACGGACCTGGATCTTTAAAACCGCCCAAACCGATCATTCCGCCGTTGAGGCTATCTATGGTTATATGGAAAAAAAGAGGCTATACAAGGTCGGCATCATCACCGTCAGTGCCGGTTTTGGGGCAACCGGCCGAAGCGAACTCAAAAGGATGGCCCCCAAATACGGGATCACCGTTGTGGCCGACGAGGTCTATGGGCCTAAGGATGCGGACATGACCGCCCAACTTACCCGGATCAAGGCCAGCGGTGCCCAGGCCGTCGTTAATTGGTCGATCGGGCCGCCCCAGATTGTGGTCACTAAAAATTGGAAAGCCCTGGCCATGGGTATTCCTCTTTATCAAAGCCACGGATTTGGCAGCAAGGAAAATATTAAATTGGCCGGCGGGGCTGCTGAGGGTGTGATATGCCCCTTGGGACGGTTGGTGATCTGGGATAAACTGCCGAAAAATCATCTTCAATATGAGGTCCTTTCCAAATACGCCCAGGAATATGAAAAGCGGTTTAAAGCCGAGGTCTCCTCTTTTGGCGGTTATGGCTATGATGCGATTTATATGCTGGTCGAAGCCATTAAACATGTGGGTACCGATAAGGCCAAGGTTCGTAATTACCTCGAGAACAATATCAAAAAGTGGCCCGGGACCGCCGGAATTTTTACCATGAACCGTTTGGATCATACCGGATTAGATCAAACGGCCTTTGAAATGATTCAGGTTGTTAAAGGCGATTGGGCCTTTGCCAAATAATACAAAAGAAAAGGATTCAAGGGGCCAAGGATTCTGCCGCTCAACTTTGTTGAGCTATAAAAAAGGTTCCCCTCGGGGAACCGCGGATTCAAGGGTTTGATTTTTATTAGATCACTTGAATCGTTGAACCCTTTCACAAAAAACCAATGGACCTCCAAAGTCAAATCATCCAATATCTGGTCACTGGATTGACCGTAGGCAGTATCTATGCCATGGTCGGATTGGGATTTACCATCATTTATAATGCCACCGGGCTCATCAATCTGGCCCAAGGTGAATTTGTCATGTTCGGTGGATTGATTATGGTCTTTTTGACCGCCACCTTAAGACTTCCTTTAATCCCGGCTTTTTTAGTCACCCTGGCGGTGGTCACGATGATTGGGATGGTTTATGAACGGGTATTCATCAATCCCCTGAGGCAAGCTTCTTTAATCACTCTCCTGATCGTCACCGTGGCCGTCTCTATCTTTTTCCGCGGTATTGCCATGTTTATCTGGGGGAAAAATCCCTATAGCCTGCCGCCTTTTTCTTCAGGACAACCCTTAATCATTGCCGGGGCAGCGATTCAACCTCAAATATTCTGGGTCTTAGGTCTCTCCCTGCTCAGCGTTATCCTGATGAACCTATTCTTTAATAGAACCATAACCGGTAAAGCCATGAGCGCTTGCGCGGGAAACCGCTTGGCGGCCAGCTTGGTAGGGATCAATGTCTCCAAAATGATCCTCCTTTCTTTTGCCCTCAGTGCCACTCTGGGAGCCATCGCCGGGGCGGCCATAACCCCGATTGCCTTGATGGAATATGACCGCGGGCCCCTGCTGGCCTTGAAAGGTTTCTGTGCCGCGGTACTTGGGGGTTTGGGTTTAGGGACGGGTGCGGTAGTCGCCGGTTTTATTATCGGGATCGTTGAGTCCTTCTCAGCCGGATTTATCTCTTCAGGTTTTAAAGATGCCATTGCCCTGATCATTTTGATTCTTGTCCTTTTTATCAAGCCCAGCGGCCTATTCGGCAGCGAAGAAGTGGGGAAAGTCAAACAATTCTAAAAGGTCGTCTGTGGGTCAAAAAAACTATTTCAAACTTCTGGGCTTGAGTATTGCCGTAGCCGTTCTTCCTTTTTTTATTCGTGGCGACTATTTTCTGAGCGTCCTGGTATTCATGGGTATCAACAGTCTGGTCGTCATGGGGTTAAGCCTGCTCATGGGCTATGCCGGGCAGATTTCTCTCGGGCACGCCGCCTTCTTCGGCATCGGGGCCTATTGTACGGGAGTATTGACGACCCACTTCGGATTTTCAATTTATTTGTCCTTCTTAGGGGGCATCTTTTTATCTGTTCTGGTGGCCATTATTATAGGTATTCCGGCCTTGCGTCTCAAAGGACATTATTTGGCGGTAGCCACACTGGGCATCGGGGAAATTGTTTTTATTATTTTCAACGAGTGGATGGAATTTACCGGGGGGCCATCCGGTCTGTCCAATATTCCAGGCCTTCAACTGGGGAATTTTCAGTTCAATACCAGTTTTCGATTTTATTATCTGATCTGGGGCATTAATCTTCTGGCCCTCTTTTTTTCTTTAAACATTATTCACTCGCGTGTCGGCCGGGCCCTTCGTTCCATGCACGGCAGCGAAACCGCAGCCAGCGCCATGGGTGTGAATCTTTCCCTGTTGAAAATTCAAATCTTTGTCCTCAGTGCGATTTATGCCTCCATTGCCGGAAGTCTTTATGCCCATTTTGTAACCTTTATTTCCCCCAATAATTTCGCACTGATGGTTTCCATCATGTTTCTCATGATGGGCGTCATCGGCGGGATCCATAATATTTGGGGGGCCCTTTTGGGGGCTTCCTTATTGACTTTCCTGCCGGAGTATCTGCGGATTTTCAATCAATACGACATCCTGGTCTATGGGGCCATTCTTCTAGCCATCTTATTATTTATGCCCGAAGGAATCTTAGAAGGCACGCCCGTTTTAATCCGAAAACTGTTTAGAATAAGAAAGACCTGACTTTGGCGGACGCTCTCTTAAAGATTGAAAACCTTAAAAAAGCCTTCGGAGGTCTGCTGGCTATTGTCGATTTATCCTTCGAGGTTGAACCAGGCCGGATCAAATCGATCATCGGCCCTAACGGTGCGGGGAAAACCACTTTCTTCAATTTGATCACCGGAATTTACCCGGTCTCCGAAGGGCAGATCTTTTTTCAGGGGAAAGACATCACCAACCAGAAACCACACCGTATTGCCGGGATGGGTATTTCCCGGACTTTTCAGACCATTGACCTTTTTGAAAATATGAATGTTCTGGAAAACATTATGGTGGGTTGTCACAGCCGGTTTAGCAGCGGTTTGCTGGCCTCGGGCTTGCGTCTGCCCCTCATGAAAAGAGAAGAGTCCCATATTTTCCAAAGCTCTATGAAACTACTTACGATGGCCGGGCTCTCTTCCAAGGCCCATCTTCCCGCCTCCAGTCTGCCTTTAGGGGAACAAAAAACGTTGGAGATCCTAAGGGCCTTGGCCTCCGGACCTCAATTGCTGCTCCTGGATGAACCGGCGGCCGGACTTAATGAATCGGAAACCAATGGCCTGTCGAAGCTGATTTACACTATTCGAGAACAGGGAATCACTATCCTGTTGGTTGAGCACGACATGCGGTTGGTGATGAAGGTTTCCGATGAAATCGTGGTGGTCAATTACGGGCAGATAATTGCTGAAGGCCCTCCGGAGTTAATCCAGAACGATCCCCTGGTGATCGAGGCCTATTTGGGCGGGGAGATCGACTATGCTTAATCTGGAGGGCGTCAATGCCTTTTATGGCACCATTCAAGCCTTGAAAAATATTTCCCTTAAGGTGGGAGAAGGCGATATTGTGACCATCATCGGGGCCAATGGAGCCGGAAAGTCCTCCTTGCTTAAAACCATATCCGGTGTGATTCAGGCCAGGAGCGGGGCCATCTGGTATCAGGAAACCAACATCGCTCAATATGCTTCGGCAAAAATTGTTTCCATGGGGATTTCTCAGGTTCCGGAAGGTCGGCAGCTTTTTTCCCATCTGACTGTACTGGACAATCTGCATTTGGGGGCTTATTTGTATCACAATCGAAAATTTAAACAAGAGATCGAAGAAAAACTGGATTGGATTTATGATTTATTCCCCATCCTAAGAAAACGCGCCAAACAATTGGCCGGAACCATGAGCGGAGGAGAACAACAGATGTTGGCCATAGCCAGGGCTCTTATGTCCCGTCCCAAACTCCTTCTTTTGGATGAACCCTCCATGGGACTGGCACCCTTGTTTGTCCATGAAATTTTCAAGGTGATTCGCCGGCTCAACGATCAAGGGACGACCATTCTATTAGTTGAACAAAATGCCCGAGCCGCTTTGCAAATAGCCCAATACGGCTATGTCCTGGAAACCGGTACGGTCGCCTTGGAAGGCCCGGCCCATGAGCTCCTGGCTGATGACAAGGTACGCCGGGCCTATCTGGGCAAATGATCGGGAATTGATTATTACGCCGTGGAGAATCCTTTTTAGAATTGCAGGAAAACAG
Organism: Thermodesulfobacteriota bacterium; assembly: GCA_049520575.1. GTDB lineage: Bacteria > Desulfobacterota > RBG-13-43-22 > RBG-13-43-22 > RBG-13-43-22 > RBG-13-43-22. The sequence goes on from JBEKPQ010000005.1 coordinate 57,857, forward strand.
GTGTATGTTCTTTCCGTACTGGATTCCCGTCAAAATATAGAAGATATCCTGTTAAATAGACTTATCCGTTCAAAAATATAAAAACTCAAAGTTCTTGAAGGAAGTTAAACAGAAACTGGATAACAGCAAGAAAGGCATATTATACAAGCGTTTAAGTATAATAAATTTATCTGGTTACGTTTAGATGTTTTTTCTCTTTTATTGAATATGCTGAAACTTCATGTTATTATCCAGAAAACTGTTCAATAATTTGTTGGCCTCAGGACATTTACGGGATGATTGATTTGCTGCATTCTGTTACTATAGAGGAGTTACTGGAATATGTAACCGGCGGCACCCGAAAATTCAATAAACTTTTGATTAAACAAGTTTAGGAAAGAACAGAAAGGGCGTACAAGAATATGGATGACTTCAGATTACATTCAATTTCAACTCAAAATTATAGGAATCTTTCCCTATGCAATACAATTGACTTGTCCAATCTCAATATATTTATCGGCCCTAATGGATCGGGCAAAAGTAATGCATTATCAGTCCTGGAATTTCTTAGAAATTGTATCATCGGTCAATCAGATGAAAGCCAAACGATAAGCCAATTTGATAATGCAGTAGCTAAACTTGGTGGCGCAAAGATGTTGGATAAAACCATGCCTCGTCCGAATGAAGTTAGTTTTCAGTATAACTTTGATCAGTTCCGCGATTTGCCAAAGGGTTTGACACTTGATTTAAGTATGTACATCATCTCTAAAGATTCAAAGGTATCCATTAGCAAAGAATCCCTGCACGATTTCATTTCTCGCCAGCAAGCTCAACCTTTTTATTATTATAAATATCACGACATCCATGCTGGCGAAGGTGTTGTTTCCGTGTGGAATGATGAATACGAACAGTCATCTCATTTTGAAAGAGTTCAGAATGTACCGACGGATTCTCTCGGCCTTGTCACCTTATATAAATTGCTCGAAGAGAGTAAGAATCCGCCAGAAAGGACACCTATTTACAAGCGAAGAAGACAATTGATGGAGTTTATTAATAGGTGGTATTTCTACAATGCAAATTATATGAATCTCGAACAGATCAGGGCATCGGAGCCAAAAATCGGGTTAAGCGATATTTTCTTGTCTCCCTCAGGGCACAATCTTGCCCTAGTAATCTACAATTTAGTACAAAAAGATATTAATTTTGAGGACAGCTTGAATTATGCAATGAAATCCATTTTACCAAATACTCGCCGAGTTAGACCTATAATTGCTGGTTTAAATTCTTTAAATTTAGAATGGTATTTCGATAATATTCACGAGCCATTTTATTTGAATGAAATGTCTGATGGAACCGTGCGCATGCTCTGTTGGGCCGCCATATTATTATCGCCAGTCTTGCCATCCTTGTTGATCATTGATGAACCAGAATTAAGCATTCACACTGCTTGGATGCCTATACTCGCTGAATGGATTAAAAAGGCTTCGCGTAGAACTCAACTTGTTATTTGCACGCATTCTCCGGATCTACTCGATAATTTTACTGATAGTGCCGAGAATGTTTTAGCTTTTACGCTGAGCGATACTGAGCACAATGTTTGCAGGCGTTTAGCTTTAAATACACTTGAAGAAAAAATTGCTGAAGGATGGAAATTGGGTGATCTCTATAGAGTGGGGGATCCCTTAATCGGCGGCTGGCCGTGGTAGCATGGTTATTTTCTGGCGGCGGAGAATCTGAAGTAAAAGGATTGATCCTTTTACTGAGAAAATTATTTCCGAGTTGCAATTTCGAACGGAAAACTCCGATACGGCATAGACCCGGGTCACGTCCCAGCACATCCCGAGCGGGGTATGGCCGTACGAGCCAATCATTAGCCGCAGAGATTACATCCAGACTTCGAAGTGCTCTTGCTAGAGGAAGCTGTGATCTCCTAATTGTCTTTGACGATCTTGATTGCAGATCTGAAGCGGTTGAGCGCCAGAGATTTAATGATGCGATTGATGCAGCTCAAGCTGAGCTTCCGATATCCAAATGCATAGGTTTTGCAGCACCAGAATTAGAGTCCTGGATTATTGCCATGTGGAATGAGTCCGTTGCGAGGCATCCTGATTTTCGTATGCGGCACGAAAGAATGCGACACTGGTTAAGCACTCAAAAGAATGTGTTTTTTGATTCCCCAGAGTCTTTTGGCACGTTTGATCAGTCCAAGAATTCTTGTTTAGATAAACTTTCAGACGCGATCATCGAATCTACGACCATACATGATGCTGATCGGGAGTTGCCAAGATATTCAAAGGCTGAACATACGCCAGATTTATTGCAATGTATGGACACCACAGTGGTCAATATTGTTAAGAGCAAATGCCCCTTATTTCGTCAATTCTATCATGCTCTTTGCGCATTTGTGGAATCCTGAGGGGGCAGGCGTGACTACTGCTATTTTCCAAAACAGCAGATTATGAGTATTTGACTCGATAATTTGAATGCAGCAGGGTTTCCAACCACGCATACAAGCGGACAAGCCGCTTAATTCATCGTTAGGCAAAATAATATAGAGTATAAAAAAGATAATCGATTTCCTTAAAGGAGAACCAATATGGATAATGAGTTTTGGGCTTTTGTTTCAAAAAAGGCAGAGGAAACCTTTATTCGACCAAAAAGACTTTATCCTTGGGATTCGATTGTTCAAGGTGTTACTGTCTGTAAATCTGATGGTACTACAGAGCGCATGTATGCTGTCGCTAAAAATACATGGCGAGCACATCACCGAAAAGACACCCCTCGAACAGGATCGAGTAAGATATTCATGGATTTTTTCAGTAATAATAAAAACAAGATATTAAATGGTCTGCAAGGCGTAAAAAATCGATCTAATCTGCATGAAGTTGCCAATTCCTGGGTATCAGAAATAAGACCGAAATTAAGTAATGTAAAAACTCATATATTGAATTCATACAATAGCATCAGAAAACCAATAGATTTGTATTTTTATAATCTTGTTTCTATGGCGGTTGAAGTTCCCAATGAAACTCGGTCATTCTTGATCCCAATTTTATTTTTGCCGGTCGATAGTCAAATACTCGGCATATTCAGTTTAGAAAGGAATCAAGAGTTTGGTATTTTTTCTTATAATCAGCTTCGCGTATTTGGGCTTACTCATCAATCTTCTTATGGGCACGTTAAAACTGAAGATACATATAACAAGTTACAAGATATTATTACCATCCGAGCAAAGGAAATTAGTGAGTGCTGCTCAGCCCCATTTTACCCTATTTATTTCGAGATGCTATGGAACGAAAGGTATAAGCGCACTGGCGGAAATATCTTTGAGTTAAATCCATAAAAAATGAAATTGCCGGCCCAACAAAATCAATTCAGGACAAAAATAGGGACAGCGACTACTTATAGTAACAGTAAAATTTTAATGGTCAATTAATAAATGGGCGCTGTGGGTCTGTTGAAAAACCCCGTTAAAAATTACGCTGTGATATACAAACTCCTTAGTGAAAAAGGATATTTTTCCCCAGAGGTTGTTAAAGCTTTAAAAATATTTTTCACCACACCGTTCAAG
>JBEKPQ010000006.1:0-61889 GCA_049520575.1 Thermodesulfobacteriota bacterium
ATTGGAAGCCGGGAGGGCCAGGCCCATGCCTATTCCGGTAACCATGATCATTATGGCTAGGATTCCGGCAATGCTCATATAGAATCCCCATGATCCGCGATAATTGAACTCCTGGTCCACCTAACAGGATCGTGGAAAGGGAAATAATGATCAACCCCGCCAACATGGGCCATCGGTAACCCCATCGTTTGAGCAGAAAGCTGGTGATGATTGAGACGGGAATGACCGACAGAGAGCGAGGAGTCAATATCATCCCGCTGACCAAAGTGGATAATTTATACACAGAGGTGGCGTAGAGGGGAATAACGGCAAAAACTCCCATCACCCCGGCCCCGATAAGTAAGTTATAGAGGTTTGCTGCCAGAAAAGGCTTTGATTGTAACAAATCCATATCAAGGATCGGGTTGGACTCCTTCTTTTCTTGACGAAAAAATAAGTAAAGAAAAAAACAAAAACAGGTTAATAAAACAACTGCCAGGAGAAAGGAAGATATAGAGAAGTTCTGGGCGATTCGATTCAAACCAAGCATGAGGGATAGGATCGCCCCAAAAAAAAGGGAAGCCCCCTTAAAGTCTATATGGGGATGAAGAGCACTTTTAGATTTTTCGAGCAAAATCGCGACCATCGCTATGAGAACAATACCAATGGGTAAATTGATATAAAAAATATATCTCCAGGAGTATCGACTCACCACCCATCCGCCTAAATTCGGGCCTATAATCCCTCCGATGGGAAAAATGCTGGTAAAAAGCCCAATGACCCTCTCCCGATTTTCTGGAAATTGATCACTGACAATGCCTGCTGCCGTCGGAAGAAAACTCGCCCCCCCGATTCCTTGAAGGAACCTGAAAGCCACCAAGCTGTAGATGTTGGAGGCGAGGCCGCAGGCCAGAGAACTGGCTGTAAAAAGGATCAGGGAAAAAAGAAAAATCTTTTTTCGACCAAAGCTGTCGCTCAAATTGCCCATCAAGGGCATGGCACTGGTAACGGCAATCAGATAGATTGAAATCGTCCAGCCCGCCCAGAGGACGTTAGTGTTCAGATCTCTGATAAAGTGAGGAAAGGCCACTGCAACCACCGTACTGTCGATGGAATACATAAGGAGGCTTAAACCGGCTGAGACAAAAATAAGGTAACGACGCATAATGAAAAGGTCCTTTAGATTTAAATCGATTGAAGAATCATAATGATGATATTAAAAGATTTGTTGAAAAATTGAAATAAAAATAGGGCTGAAAAAAGTTGTATAAATTTTCAATTTTTCAGGTGCAAAATAGGGGAGAGGGGATTCCTGAAAATCGGACCATGTGATCAGCTCCGGATTGATCTGGGGAATTTTCAGTAAAAGGCAAGCAGTAATCTATTTCTCATAAATGTCTTGATAAACCATTTAGAAAAAATACATTACTTTTATGAAAACGAGATTGGGAAAGTAGAAAGCCCAGCCGCACGATTGGCGGAAAAAGATGATCATCGACATCAACAGTGAATTATTCTCGGTGAACTCGTTGAATCTGAGGCGGATGATAGGGCCTTTTGACTGAGGGTTTCTTTGTGAGGCACCTTAGTCAACAGCGGTCGATGATGGAAGGAATATGGAATTTTGTGAACATTTAAGATGCGACCCCATGACCAACATTCTTTAAGGGGAAAAGAGATCGTTTATCCTAGGGGCACACAGAAGGCCAGTCGGGTTGTTTGAGAGGGAATGAGGCGGTTATTTAATAAAATCAGAATTGCAATTTTACGATTAAAGGTCAAATGGTGATTAGGTGGATTTCTTGGAAGGTTTTTTTAGGATTAAGGACAAATGGCTTTATGCAATCCTTCCATAATTGATCCAGGACGAATGGACTCAGGTTTTAGGTTTTCTTTTTCAGAAGAATCCAAAGTCTCTCCATCTTTTGAGTAATGGGTGTAATTTATGATCTCATATTGTTTTTTTTTACAATCAATTTCAAGAAAATCTAACGTGTAAGCATAAGAAGAAAAATCAGAGATAGAGGCTCCAATTTTTATTCGATGTTCGAGCATCTCTTTTAGAGGCTCAGAATATTTTGTCCAAACCCTTTTTATCTCAGGCGATAAATTCATTATGTCGTCTTTATCATAATAAAAATCAACATTATTAGATGTTCTTGTGGCAAAAAATACCCAATTTTCACTAAACACTTTGTTGTTTGTAATAAAGATGCTCAACAATAAAACGACTGAAACCAAAAACAACTTTAAGAAAGTTGATCGTTTCATTAGAAAGACCTCCATAAAAAATTTATTTTTTGGGTTTGATTGGGGGTTTCTTTTCGTATTTTTTTAAAGATTCTTCAATGAGCCGTCCTATAGCTTCAGACCGGGTATTGATGCGGGTAAAAATAAAATTGATTTCTGTTTGTATGCACCTACTTGCTTATTGTTGCTTCAGGATATTTCTTCAATTTATCATCTCTCTTTGCACGTGACAACTTAACTTTCTCTGGCATAATGAACATATATATGAAAAATTTTGAAATGAAATCATGAACCTCGGTAACATCATTAGGATCAACTTTTTTTAAATTATCCTTGTCTGGATGTGCTCCCCAATTACCGAATATTCTTATTTGATGCGCCCAATCCTTAATGTCTTTTGGCAGGCTGTCCAAAGAATCTATCTGTTTTATCAAATCCAATTTTTGATCTGCACCAAAAATGACTATAGTACTTTGAAGTGCTCGACGGAACATTGAACAACTTGCTCTGTTTGCTCCTATTGATTTGCACTTCAATGCTTCTTGGTAATCTGAAAGCACTTGATCAGGAATATATTCTTTTTCTTGTGTGCTTAACTCATCATCAATAGATACTGGGAATTTTTCATTCCAACCTTTGAGTTCCAAATTTACATTTTTAGTGTAGGGTGTTTGTATGAAAAAAAAAGTTATTAAAATTAATTTTTTGCATGGTATGCATCTAAAACATGGGTTTCAATTAGGTCATGTGCTTTTTTTATATCCATAGTCACCTTTCAAATGTACAACTGGGTCTTATCTTCAATATTATTTTATCACTCCAGTTTTACATTATATCATAGATTAAGAGTAAAAGAAGAAATGAATGTCGGATCATGCCACTTTGGGGCAAGAAATAACCCCCGAGGAGATATATTGCCAGGGCATCTGGGCGGACGTGGCGCTACAGGCCGAACAGGAAGCCGAACGCTGATATTTAAGGGCCGGTTGAGCAAACCTGACCGGCCTTTTTATTGGGAAAAATCTGCTTACAATCTGTTTACACGAACCTTTTCTTACATAATCCTCAATTCTCCATTCTTACAAATTATCTAATAAAAGAGGATCCTTGTCGTCCGTCTTCAAAGGAGAGTTGTCATTGACTTCCTTCATCTTCTTGGTATGCATGGGGTTGACCTGGACCATTTTGACCGGTTTATTCGCAAGATAATGGACCAGGGGTTCGGCATAGGGACCCGTAGATTCATAGCCGACAAGAACTTCATCACATCCAAACCGGTTCTTGCTGGCTATAGCCATACCCCAGAACTTCTCGAATCCTTCCTTGCTGTTGGCGAACCTAAAAGACTTGGTGCTTCTCCCGTCCATGGCAGTCCAATACCCTGTGTTGCTGGCTAAGCCTATGTCCACCGTCGCAATCAGCGTGCCTTCCTTCACCGTTTTTACCCTTTTCGCCCTCAGCTCTCTCTTGGTCATCTCCTCCTTGTTTCGTAATCGGAATAAACAGCTCCAGAAAAGGAGGATATCCTTACTTCTTGTTCCCCTCAATCAGGAACTACAATATAGCAAGCTGTAATCCTCAAAATTCCATTTGGGTCTAGACTAGATGAGAGTATATTTTCTCACTATTTTTAGAATGAGTTGATAAATATTTTGGTTTCGATAATTGAATCGGAATTCGCACTCTTTGAGATGGAGATAAAAGGTTGTTTTATAAAAGGTTGTTTTAGGGATACCGTGGAAGTTCATAAGTCTTCTTTTAGCCTAGGACCAGAATGACTCAATGCCATTAATATGTTTCTTCCCATTGGTAAATTCATTCTTTCCATGATGCACACGGTAATGTTTTTTGTATCCCAAGTCAACCAGGCCATTATAACCTCGCCAAGAATCGGAATGAATAATACTTTCCGGTTCCACTTTCCCGCGAATAATGGCCTGCAAGGTCTTTCGGGCACAATCGGGTACGATTTCCGTATAGACCTGGCCCCCGCGTTGGAGAAGGCCAAAGACAGGGGTTTTGCTATAAGCACCACGGCCGCGTTTTCCCTTGATACGTTTGGCCCCAAAGTAGGATTCATCAACTTCGATTTCTCCTTGGAAGGGAGATGATTGCTCGCAAAATTCAGCAATCCTTTTTCTGATCAGGAGCAAATAACGGTTAATCGTATTTCGGTTTAGACCGGTTAAAAAAGTGATTTTATGAGCATCCAAATCTAGAGAAAAATACCTGATTAACTCTCTAATTTTGGCCTCAGAAATTCTTGAACGTTTTACATACTTGTTACTTATTGTTTACATACTTGTTACTTATTGTTATGACTAGCTTTTTAGCATATTTTATGATGCTCAACTAGTCTAGACCCTTTATTAATTGTATTTGCCGCCTATTTCCTTAGTAATCCGTTTTCAATAATTTCCTTGCCGGAATTTTTCCGATCTTTCGCTGTCCAGGTTGTCGATGAATATCCGGTCGGGTTATTTCATCATCTGACCTATTCTCTTTATCAAGGGGTCGGTCTTGGTATTCTGCTTTCGACGGGCTTGGGGTTAACCCTGCTTTTGAAGAACTCACCGACCTGGCCCAAAATTATTTTTATTGCCGGAACGGTTATTTGGTATGGCGTGAATACGTTTTTTACTCAAAAATATATGCGTTATACCATCCCCCTTCTTCCATTTGTTTATATTTTTGCAGCTGTAGGTCTGCTGTTTATCCTTAACCTAAGAAGCCGATCTTTGAAGATTACCTTTTTAAGTCTTTTTATTTTGCTGTTTGCTTTTCAATCTTATAAGACAGTAAAAGCCGACTACTTGTCCAGACAATTGGACAACCGGGATGTGGCCCGAGAATGGATAGAACAAAACCTGCCGGAGAATGCTGCCATTGCCCTGTCGGATTGGGGACCTCCACTTATTCAATCGGAAGCACAAATTCAAGAAAAAATAAATAATATCGAAAAGCTCCAAGTCGTCAATAGGAGAAAGCAAAAACAACAACTTAATCAATATAAAAACAAAAGGCTGTTGGTGCTATTAAAAAAAGCACAAGCTTCTCCCAAAACCTTCAGAGTTTATATGCTCTATGATAAAAAGACCGACCCGTTGTTGAGCAAACCGGAAATTATTCCCTACGATTGGAATGAAATTCAAAAACGTCATGTAGAATATCTGGCCTTAACTTTGAGTTATCCTGAAGAAGGCAACCCTGGTTTTTGGCGAAAGGTCAAAAACAGGACCCAATTGTTGAAAATTATTTCTCCTTATAACAATAATAAAGTTGGTGGCAGATATGACCCCTATGAGAATACGGCCGGATCAATTGAAACACGAGAGGTGATCAATCGGGTACGGTATGGGGACATGATCGGAGTTTATAAGATCATTTTATAAAATGATAACCTAAATCATAGGCACTTTGCTGAAATTGAATAAGGACGGCTTGGAGATGAAGGATTTAGGGTTAGTTATGCCGGTTTATAATGAAGAAGAATGCATTCTTGAGGTCATTCAAAGCTGGCATCGAGAGTTATCCCGTCTTAAAATAGAATTTATAATTATTGTTTTAAACGACGGTTCAACTGATACGACGGCAGAACGGTTAAAGACTTTGTCGGGTTTTAACGAAATACTCATTGTTAACAAAGAAAATAGCGGTCATGGGCCTACTATCCTTTTAGGATACCGTCTGGCAGTGGAAAAAGCCCAATGGGTTTTCCAAGTGGATAGTGATAACGAGATTACCCCTGATCAGTTTGAGGAGCTTTGGGCAAAGAGAGAAAATTATGACGGCCTTTTCGGTTACAGGCAAGCGAGGTCTCAGACGTTAACGCGGAAGATCGTAAGTGTGATTGCTCGAAATTCGGTTAAACTATTATTTGGCCAGGGGGTAGAGGATTCCAATGTTCCCTACAGGCTATTGCGCGCAGGTATTTTAAAAAAGATCATAGGTAAGATTCCACCGGGTACCTTTGCGCCTAATGTGATTATTTCCGGCGCTTTTTCACTGCACAAACTGAGAATTTATAACCAGCCAGTGTTTTGTTTCGGGCGAAAAACAGGTAAAACGACACTGGTAAGCTGGAAAATATTGTGGGCGGCACTACCGTCTTTTCTGCAAACGATAGGCGCGCGCTACAGACTGAAAGAGCTATGAAGAAAATCAAAGATGGAGGACAATTTATTATCATTGGTGGCGGTCCAACGGGTCTTGGTGCGGCTTCGCGTTTACAGGAATTAGGCGTGATTCATTGGACCTTATTTGAAAAAAATTCTTATGCCGGGGGGCTGTCCGCCAGTTTTAATCAAAATGGATTTGTCTGGGACATCGGAGGCCATATTTATTTTTCTTTATATCCTCGGTATAATCAGCTTTTAAATGAGGTGATTCCGGAAAACGATTGGCGAATTCATCAAAGGAGGTCATTCATTAATATTGGCGATCGCTGGGTCCCTTATCCTTTCCAAAACAACTTGACTTTCCTTCCTATGGACCAAAGATGGGATTGTATTCGAGGGATAACCCATCTTTATACTAAACATATAAAAACAGATGATTCCAATTTTTTAAATTTAATGAAAACCCATTTCGGTGAGGGGATCACTAATCTCTTTCTTCAGCCATACAATGAGAAATTGTGGGCCTTTCCCTTGGAAAAATTGGGGACTGACTGGATAAAGGAAAGAGTCGCCTTGTTGGATCTGGAGCAGGTTTTATTTAATGTGATTAACCGTAAGAAAGATGATTCCTGGGGTCCTAATAATACCTTCAGTTATCCCCTGCGCGGAGGGACGGGTATAATATGGAGGAAGTTGGCTCAATCTTTGCCTGTTGAAAAAATCAAATATAACTCAAGCGTAAAAAAGATATCAACCCGAAAGCGGACGATAACCCTATCTTCAGGGGAAACAAGAGACTATGATTTCATAATCAGCACTATGCCCTTAACCGAATTGGTACGGATGAGTGATCAGGCTGGCCTTAACTATTATTTAAAGCATTTGTTACATTCACACCTCGTTATCATCGGTCTGGCCTTGAAAAAACCCATTCCTAAAAAGGTTCGAAATTTTTACTGGATGTATTTCCCCGATCCTGGCTGTCCTTTCTATCGGGCCACCATTTTAAGTAATTATAGCCCCAATAACGCCCCCCAAGACTGTTGGTCGTTACTTTTGGAGGTTTCCGGGTCTTCCGATAGACCTGTGCAAACAAAGAAACTGGTCGATCATTGTCTCTCGGCATGTCTGACTGCCGGACTTTTTAGATCTGCGAGCGATGTTGTAGATGTTTGGAAATTCAGGACCGAATATGACTACCCTACCCCTCCTACCAAAGGCCGAAAAATAATTGTTGATCGTTTAATCAATAGGTTTGAATCCTATGGTATTTATAGCCGCGGTCGATTCGGGACCTGGAAATACGAGATCGGCAACATGGATCATTCTTATTTACAAGGTCTTGAGGTGGTTGATAAATTTCTATTTAACCAAAAAGAAATTATTTATAAATTAAATTATTAAAAGTCTCTTTTATACGGGCAACAATTTGATTCTTTAAAAATGGATGGAAAAATCTTTGATACCCTCAGGGAACCCATAGAGGTGGGAAGCTAATCTTCATGTTCTCCAACCTAACGATAGCTCAACCTAAATTAAATTTAATGCTTTTATATTTTCTAATAGGGATGACGTTTATTGTTACAAATTATTTTGGCATATTTTATTGGCCATTAAGTTATGATGACTCGGTTTTTATGGGAGCCATAAGAATGGTTTTAGAAGGTAAGCAGATTTATCGTGATTTTTTATGGGATCCTCCTATCTTTCTTTATATTAATGCCTTTATGGCTTATTTATTCGGATTAGACTTAATTCAATTACGTATCTTATCGTTCTTGTTCGGGCTTTCGGCATTTCTATTGTTGGGGTTTATTATGTATCGATTAAGGGGACATGCTGGAAGTATTTTAGCGCTGTGCATCGCAGTGACTACTTTTGAAAATATTTTTTATGTCAGTGGAATTTATATGGTATCGGTGGCCACCTTTTTTTGCTTTTAGGGATTACCTTTGAACTGTATCTTAAAAGAGGGCCTCTCAGATATTATTAACCATTGGGGCGTTTGTTTGTTCCTTCAGCGTCCGAACTCCAAATTTAACCCTTATACCTGTTTATGGAATTTATCTTTTATTAACACGAAGGTTATTCCTGTTTCGTAATTTAATAGCTTACCTGGGCGGAATCATTGGTTTTGGAATGTTGACCATGGGATATTTTGTTTTATCATTCCCTAAAGACTTGATTATGGGCTATATAGCGATCACCCGTGTCTATGAAGCTCGAGGAATGAATTTTGACATTTTGAGGCAACTATTTTATTTCTTGAGTTATATAAGTTACTTTCCAATTATTTATGCGGGGCTACTATCCATGTCCATTTTTTATTGGGTAGGCAAAAAACAGAAAAAAGGAATTTCAAAATTCAGGCCTCTACGTTTAGCAGATAATGAAGAAGGCTTTCTTGTGATGATACTTCTAATGCTTCTCTCAATGATATTTTTTGAAATATGTTTTTATGCCTATCCCGATCAAGGACATCTATTATTCTATTTTCCGTTATCTGTGATCTTGATTTCTTGGTATTATAGTCCGTTATTAACCAGGGGGTTAAGGAATATTGAGTTTCGTAACCTGACCATAACCCTTATTATCCTTGTTATCCTTGCGATTTTTGTATCTTTTCTGGCTGGTCCGGACAACCCTTTTAAGGCCATTAAGATTCTAAAAGAAGAGAAAAAGTATTCTGCCTTTACAAAAATTAAATCAGTCAGTGCTAAAATCGAAGCCATAACAAAACCAAACGATAAACTGCTAACGTTTGTTCCGATTCTTAGCCTATATTCAAAACGGGATTTACTGCCTGGATTGGAGACGGGTTATTGTGGCTATTATCAGCATCTTTCCTTGGCTCAAACGCAAAAACGTCGTTTATACAATTTGGAGCAAATAAAGATTTGATTAACTTCGAAAGCGGCTTCGATCATCATTATTACCGATAACGACAAAGTGGTTTCTTCTTTTAATGAAAGAACGTTGTCCGGCCAGAAATTCTGGAACAGTTTTTATGATTATCTTAACCAAAATTATAAAATTCTATTTACTGAAAAAATTGATAGCTACTATTGGGGAATTGTTTTGTTTATGTTCCAAAATAATCGTAAAAAAGCCGTTATAAGATTGACAACCAATTTAATGAGCGTAATAACAGTGTGATGACCCTTATTACCTGGATGGGTTTCCGACAGGAATTAATTTCTTACGACAAACAGTCCCGACAGTTTGGTCGTTCCGGCTGGAACCTGGAGAAGAAACTGAAACTCTTTGGGGATTCCATCACCTCCTTTACCTATCTTCCCATTCGTTTTATGTCTTATTTGAGGATTATTGTAGCCTTAATCGGAATTATATGCTGGATGGGTTATAGTGAATGCTATCAAGGGTAATCCGATACAAGGGTGGCCTTCTTTGATGTTGGTTGTGTTGGTGATTGGCGGCTTTCAAATGATTATGATGGGCATCTTAGGGGAATATCTCTGGCGGACTTTGGATGAGTACAGACGCCGCCCTATATACCTAATAGAAAGATCCTACCCGATGTCACCGAATTCTGTGGAAAATGAGAAAATTCATTTTGAAAACAAGGATACCCAATCTGTTTAATAAACCATTAGAAAGGCCATGGCTTTGCTTTTACCTCTTGGCTTTTCTTGTCTTATTTTTCTTTTTTTATATACTCCCCCTTGATCAACGCATTTATTATCTGGGAGACGATTTTGCCCAATATATTCAGCATGCCCGTAATATTCATAATGGCCAACCCTATACGAATCTACCCTATCCATTCAATCCGAAAGCACAAATCAGCCCGCCGGCTTACCCCCCTGTCGCCCCTCTTTTAATTAGTTTCTTTGTCGCCGGTCCGGGGCTGCAGATTGCCTTGATAAGGGTGGAAGCACTTATTTTCATGCTGCTTTCTCTTTTCGTTCTTTATAAAATCTTTTCCCGTTTTGGAGACCTTTCCATTCGTTGGGAAGTGTTATTGGTCTTCCTATTTCTGCCCGGGGTTTTGGATACTATGGGGGATATAGGATCGACCATTCCCTATACTTTTTTTTCTTATCTGGCCCTTTGGTCTTTAATCAGCCTGCCAGATGACCGTTTTCACTGGATACCTACTCTGACTACCGGGCTATTAATCGGTTTAGCCGCCTTAACTCGTGACATAGGCCTTGCCTTATGGATAGGAGGTGGACTCTTTTTTATTCAGAAGATATGGAAAAGGCCTGAAAGTCGGCCAATTCTTTATGGACAACTCATTTTCATTTCCTTGATCTTTTTTTCCCTTTTGGGTGTTTGGAATTTTTATAAATATCAACAAGGCCTCAGTTCTCCCTTTGAAATCTATTTTAACACCTGTTTAGGCTTGGGAAATCTTACGCCTCTCAAGTTGTTAGCCCGTCTGACTTCCAACCTCTATTATTTTGCTCAAAAAATTTATGAACTCCTTTTCCCAATTAGTTCTATGATCAACTCGATTTCTTATCTGAACTGGTTGAGATTCCTGGTTGCTTTTATCATTTTGGGCATTCTTTGTTGGCAGATCCTTAAAAGTCTGCGGCAGCCCTTTTTGCCAATCACCCTCTATTTGGCAAGTTACCTGGGAATTTTTTCATTAATGTCCTTTCACATTTCAAGGATTGGGGTCCGGATGGTTGTCCCCATAGCGCCCTTGCTTGTTTTTTATTTCTTTAAAGGCTTAAAAGAATTTTCCGTAAGTTCTTTTAAAATCTTCACTCCTTTGGTCTACCGGACCCTTATTTTATTATGGATAGGTTTAAGTATCTTAGGCAGTATTGACATCCTTTCGTCAAGGGAAAGCCCTCAAAATTTAGGATTTTCTCCAGAAGGCTTACCCTATCGGTCCATGACCTCCCATATTAAACAAGAACTGCCGCACTCGGCTCGTATTGCCTATATCAAACCCCGATATCTTTCCCTTTATACGGATCACCAAACGGTGATACCCCCCTTCCTTGGCCCGCCCTCTTATACCGGCCCGGCCTTAGAAATAATAACTTATCTTTCCGATTGGCAAGTGGCTTATGTTCTTTTGGATGATCATTTTCGTAATGAAGAAAAAGCCTTAAGAGATACTATGGCTCATTTCCCTGATCGTTTCTCTCTTTCCTTCGCTTCACCCCCTTTATTCCTTTATCGATTTTTTAGCCCCGGATAAAAATTCGTTCAACGGGTATCAATGCCTTGATTTCTTGCCTTGGCCTTCAACTTACTGGTATCCTTAATTTTTTATTGGAAGCTCGGTTTTGCCTTCCCTTTTTCCTCAATTCTTAGTATTTTACTTATGTTTGTTTTGGGTTAACAATTAACGGGTTGGTTATGCTCCTTTGATGAATTCTTATCAATTAGAATAGAAAGCGGATGATAGGGATATCTCAGAGAATAAGAAAGCGAGAAGTAAAATGAATGAAAATCCCCCATCAAAGTCGAGCCCCGGTTTTTAATCCATTAAGTATTCAGTCTATCATAGGTTTTATGATTACCTGAATTTTCATTGAGCTAAGAGGAATTGGAGGAGTAGACGGATGTCTCAGAAATCACCTTTACAGGAAGAAGAGGTTTTTTTTGATAACGAATATAAAAATGTTGAACCTTCTCTCCTGGACCCCAAACAATTTTTACAACAAGATACCCAGAGTATTCTCGAAGGCGGCAAAAATCAGCGATATCAATGTATTCAAAAAGCCTATGAACTTCTTGGAAATATCCAAAATAGCGTTATCCTCGATTACGGCTGCGGTTACGGAAAAATGGCAGTTTTCCTGGCTCTCAGCGGAGCACGAGAAGTATATGGTTTCGATATAAGCAATGCCGGGATAAAATTAGGTAAGGCCTTAGCTGAACTCAATGGCGTGGGGGATCGAGTTTTCTTTGACAAAATGTCGGCTACGGATCTCTATAAATACCGAGACGGGATGTTTGATGTGGTTATCGGTGAGGAAGTCCTTCACCATATTAAAAAATATCCCGGATTTGAGCAGGAACTCCAGCGCATCCTAAGACAAGGCGGCAAGGCCATCTTTTTCAGCGAGCCTTTTGGACATAACCTATTGATTGAATTTTTTCGTAAGTTAATCATAATCAAGAAAAAAAGGTCTACATCAGGGGATCGCACCCTAACCTACGAAGATATTAACAGAATTGGCCAATATTTTAGCCAAACGAATATGTTCTACTTTAGCCTTTTATTCCAAGCCAAAAGGTTTTTTGTTGGGAAATTTCATAAAGGCCCCGTTCGGGCTGTTTTAAAGGCCTGCTATAAGCTGGATAAAATCCTGCTCCAACATTTCCCTTTTATGAAAAAATGGTGTGGTGAGATAGTTGTCGAATTTATTAAGTAAGGATGGCCTGTTGAGTGTCTTAGGTCAATAATTTAAAACGACCAATTATTTTGGGTCGCTGATGGCCCGGGTGGAGCAATATACTGACAGGGTGAATTACCGGAAGACTTGCAAACAACGATGGGTGGGCACTACCCTTAGGGAAGTTAAAAATGACTTATCCAGGTAAAACATGGTTGTCTGAGATAACCCAAAAATCCAGATTAGTCGTTCAACAATTTTTCAGATATTTTATTGGACTTTTTCGAAAACCGTTGAAATTTCTTTTTAGAGCTAGAAGGCGTTTTCTTATTTGCTTTAATGCTCTACCCCCGGACGAGCTATTTGTTCCTGACGGTTATAACGTTGAAATAAGGGAAGTCCGACTTGAAGAAGCAAGTCTGATCCCAAGAGAAGTCGCTATTCCTCACCGTGTCCTTAGAGACCGTTGGGGGCAGGGCTCCAAAATGTACGGTGCTTTTTGGGAAGGGAAAATCATCTATTATTCCTGGATATTCCTGGGTGGCACCTTCCACGATAGAACGGATGGGTTCTCTTTAACCCTCAATCCCAATGAGGCCTATTGTTTTGATTATAAGGGGGTATCGGCTTCTGTTCCCAAGGCCTTCCGGTCCTTTAGACTCCTGAGTGCCCTGATGAGGGTTATGTTAAACCAGGCAAGGCCAAAGCTGGGAGAAAGACCAGAATTTTTTGCGCTGGTTGACCCCGACAATAAAATATCCACCAAATATCATTTCAATATTCTCAAAGGATGGGCAGTGGGCTCGATGAATCTTTACCGTTTTCTTTGGTGGAAATGGGTAACTAAAAACCATGCTTCGATTAATTTGAAATCGATTAGAGAAGAAATAAACTGGCCACCCTTAGAAATTAAAGCCATGAAGGAAAGAGAAAGAAAATACCGGGAACAAGATATCCCTTTCGGAACTTGGACGCTTAAGACAAAAACTAAATGGTGGAATCAGGTTGAGCTCTGGAATGTGCTTAAGGCTTCGAAGGTAAAAAATGGCGATAAGGTTTTGGATATAGGTTGTAGCGACGGCAGATTCATGGAATATCTTCATAACCGGTTTCCAAATTGTCATCTATTTGGGATCGATTTTGCCAGGAATCCTTTAAAAGAACTGCGAAAAAAACCTTTCCTTAGCCAGGCGGTTTGCGGAGATGTTACCGATTTGCCCTTTAAACCAGCGTCCTTCGATCGTGCTGTAGCCATTCAAGTCACTCAACACCTTCCTTCCAGGAAGGAAAGAATACGAGGGCTGAAAAATATTCATTCGGTTCTTAAAGAAAATGGGATACTTTCCCTATCGGTGGATAACCAAAATACCTGGGCGGAGATGGTTGAAAATGGAAAAGAAGGGCCTTTTATCCATACACCGGATTTATACATCTACCTATATAATCCAACAGATTTAAAAGAGGAATTAGAAGAGGCCGGTTTTTTTGAAATCAAGATAAGAGAAATTAATAATCTGCCGGTTAACTATTTAAGAAAGTTAAAGTTCCTCGGAGTTTGGTTGGATCTTCTAATAACCTATTATTTTAAATCATCAAGTTTAAAAAGGGGTTGTTATCTTTTGGCCGCCTGCCAAAAAGGGATAAGGAATCAATAAAAAATGTGGATCTAGACTAGAGGAGAGTATATTTTTTCAGTATTTTCAGAATGAGTTGATAAATATTTTGGTTCCGATAATTGAATCGGAATTCGTACTCTTTGGGATGGAGATAAAAGGTTGTTTTAGGGATACCGTGGAATTTCAAAAGTTTTTTTTGGCAGAGGACCAGAATGACTCAATGCCATTGATATGTTTCTTCCCATTGGTAAATTCATTCTTTCCATGATGCAAACGGAAATGTTTTTTGTACCCCAAGTCAACCAGGTCATTAAAACCTCGCCAAGAATCGGAATGACTAATACTTTCCGGTTCTACTTTCCCGCGAATGATGGCCTGCAAGGTATTTCGGGCACAATCGGGTACGATCTCCGTATAGACGCCAACGCGTTGGAGAAGGTCAAAGACGGGGGTTTTGCTATAAGCACCACGGCCGCATTTTCCCTTGATACGTTTGGCCCCAAAGTATGGATTCATCAACTTCGACTTCTCCTTGGACGGGAGATGAATGCTCGCAAAATTCAGCAATCCTTTTTCTGATTAGGAGCAAATAACGGTTAACTGTATTTCGGTTTAGACCGGTTAAAAAAGTGATTTTATGAGCCTTCAAATCCAGAGAAAAATAACTGACTAGTTCTCTAGTTTTGGCCTCAGAAATTCTTGAACGTTTTATGTACTTGTTACTTATTGTCATGGCTGGCTTTTTAGCATATTTTGTGCTGCTTAACTAGTCTAGACCCTAAACGTAATAAGATATATGAATTTTGGATTTATTTTGAGTATTTTGAAAGAGAAGGCAATTGGTCGTAAAAGAACGGTTTAAAGAAATAGACCTAGCAAAAGGTTTGGCCATATTCTTAGTTGTAGTCGGGCATATTGTCGCAAGACAGCCGTATCCAAGTGGGAATGAATGGTACACAACATTAAAATTTCTCATTTATAAATTTCATATGCCTTTTTTTATGTTTATAAGTGGCTTTGTTATGCTCTATTCATATAAATCAGTTAATAGTATTTTGGAATATGTTACGTATGTAAAAAATAAATTTTTGCGATTAATGGTAGCTTTTTTCTTCTTTGGTATCATTGTCGGAATAAGTAAATATGCTTTAAGAAATTATATGTATATTGATAATGTTACTGCAAATCCTATCCAAGATTATATTAACTTGCTTATCAATCCAATGCATAGTTATTCAGCATCGTTGTGGTATGTTTATGTTCTTTTTATATATTTCATTATTATTCCACCAATTCTTTATTTAATCAGAGGTAAGCTTGAAATTTTGCTTTTTTTGGGTTTAGTTGTTCATTTTCTGCCGGCCCCTAACTATTTTGCTATAGATTTAACGAGAGAATATTTATTTGTTTTTTCGTTAGGGATGTTGTGTTCACGAAAGGTCAAGGCTGCTTTTGACTTAGTTGAGAAGTATAGATTATTTTTTATTATCTGTTTTGTTGTATCATTCGCTTTGGCTTTTTTGCCTATCCAAGAAGAGATCTCAAAATTGATTATTGGGTGTTGTTCTATTCCCGCCATTTTTTCTATCATAAGATTTAAATTCTTCTCAAAGCCTAATTTTTGGAATATGCTAGGTAGATTTACATTCCCAATATATTTAATGAATACAATTGCTATTGGTTTTGCTAAGGGTGTTCTTTTTAAATTTGTTATTTGGGACGGAATAAACTTTTTGTTTTTTGCCCCCATTCTACTTATTTCTGGTTTATTTGTCCCCATCTTTATTAAGAAACAAATTCTAGCTAGAAATAAATTAATAGATTCATTTGTTGCTTAGATTAGCATTTTGTTGGATAAAGCAATTTCCTTTTGGATGTATAATAACTGTTCGGAGTTTGGACCCTAAAGAAAAAAACCCGGTGGTGGAATCTAATCGAACTCCAGAATGTGTTTAAGATTTTGAAAGCTAAAGATGAAGATAAGGTTCTAAATGTGGGCTGCAGCGACGGGAGATTTCTGGAATATCTTCACGCTCGATTGCCTTACTGTAAATTATTTGGGATTGATTTTGCCAGGAATCCATTAAAAGAGTTGCTCAAGAAACCTTTACCCGGCCGGTTAGCCACTTGTAAAAAAGGGACAAGGAATCAATGAAAAATATTATGGAAATAGGGTTCGGCCTTCGGCGTTCGACCTTCGGCGAAGGAGATTTTCAAATATCGTGGGCGCCCTCCCGCCAGGCAGCGGGGTTATTTTTAGTTTTCTTTTTCATTTTGGTTATCGCCCCACTCCTCTTGGAAAATTCCTTCGGGGCCGAATCTACTAACTTGATTTTTAATGGTAACTTCGAGGCCTCTTCCACCCAGAATCCTCCACCCGGCTGGGAGATGTGGGGATCAAAAGATAATCTTCCGGCCAATTTTAGCCGAGATGGAGCAAACCCGCATGGGGGGAAGGTCTCCCTTCGTA
Source organism: Thermodesulfobacteriota bacterium (assembly GCA_049520575.1). GTDB lineage: Bacteria > Desulfobacterota > RBG-13-43-22 > RBG-13-43-22 > RBG-13-43-22 > RBG-13-43-22. The sequence continues at coordinate 16,757 of JBEKPQ010000006.1, forward strand.
TCCATCACCCGGCAGGTTCGTCAGGTTACGTCATTTCCGCTCCTGCTTACGCTATCCGGGCCAAGAAAGGAAAGATTTATTCCTTGAGCTTTTGGGCCCGGTCCGATAAAATCGGTCCGGCCCTTTCAGGGTTTGTGGCCTATGAAAAGAGAAACCCCTATATCGAAGCCCCGGCCCCGACATTTCCCATTGAAGTGGGTCCGAACTGGAAACACTATGCCTTCGAGATAAAAGAAAGCTTTGATTTCTCGGCCGACCGTTCCCGTTATTTGATGCTGGTTTTTAAGGCCGCCACAACGCCAGAGGAGGAGAAAACCCTGTGGATTGATGATGTCGTCGTTACTGAGCAGGACAATCCCCGGGCTACTGGGCTTATTGATGAAAAAAAAATCAGCTACCAACCCTTACAGCATCGACTCAATCCCGGGACAACACTGGAATTATCCATAGATGCCAATAAATACCTCCACCGAACCAACCGTTTGATAAGCGGGATTTCCTTTCACCGGCTTACCGGATATACGGGCGAGCCCTTTAATCGATACGGTCAATACACCCTTCAGCCAGAGACGGAACAAGCCATTCGGGATCTTCATCTTCCTATGACCCGTTTTTATGGTTTAGGCAATGAACCCTTCGGCCTGATAGGGGCTATAGACCGAGCAGCAGAGGTTTCAAAAAGGGTCGGGATCCCCCAAAATCGTATTGTTCTGGAATGCGAACCCTACAAAGCCAGCACCAAAACATCTCCTGAGTCCTGGGCACGGGCTGTTGGCCATTCTGTACAGAAAGGCTATGAATTCCAATATTGGGAAATAGCCAACGAGCCGGAGGTGGCCAGCCGTCAATCCGGGCAGAGAGGGGCTTTCTCTACATCCGATGAATACATTGAACACCTCAAGGCCGTAAGTAAAGCCGTTCGCAGCGTCCAACCTCAGGCCAAGATCGGTGTGGCCATTTCGGATTCCCCTTCCTGGGGGAATTACATCCTGAATCGGGCCGCCGGTTATTATGATTTCATAGTCAACCATTATTACGGATTTATTGATGCCTATCAGCGGAGATTTGAGATTGTAACCCTGACCGAAAATTTTAAAATTTTGGACAAAATTTTGAGGATCAATGCTCTGATCCGGGCCTATAACCCGGGAAGGGATGCCTATCAACTAGACACCGAATGGGGTTTATCGAGTTATGGGCCGAATAAAGAATCCTCCGAACTGGCAGATCGTAATGGCAATATCGTCGGTACCCTCCATAGGGCCGTAAGACTAATCTATTATGCCAGGGAGGATGTTTTGCGAGGGGCCAGTTCCTGGCATATGTTGTCCCACGCCAACGAACCGGGATTTGGGATACTGACCCAAGAGGCGATAGATAAACGATTTTTGATGTATTGGTTATACTATTATTTCAACCGGTATATGGGAGAATGGGTGGTCGATAGTTCTGGAACAGCCCCTTATTACTATCCAACGCCCTATGATGATAGGTCCATTAAGTCAGGGGAATTTTCCGGTCCGATAACGCCGGTTTTAGTTACCCAAAGTAAGGACAAACACACGTTATACTTAATCATCGCCAATGGCTCTTGGGACCGGTCGGTCCCCTGCCGGGCCAAGCTTTCCAATTTTCGAGCTGCACGGACGGAAGGGATTTTGTTAAGCCATTCTGATCCAAATGGCAACCCTCTGCTTCAAAGAAAGGAAGAGGCTGTAACGCCTCTCTCAGTTTCCCTTTCCAACCAAGAAGTTTTATGTACTATTCCACCTCACTCGGTGGTTTTTATCTCGATTCAGGAGAAATAATTATTTTAAAAAATCCTTTGAGAAAAAAGAGGATCTTTAAACTAATTAATCAAGTTCTCAAGCGGAGAAATGGAATATCCTCTTGGTGTAACCGAAGGCCGGTCAACTTCATTGAAGTGTTGGAATCTGAAGAAAATGTTTAAGCTTTCCTCCAAGCGAAAATAGAGCTCTGATGGAAACGGGAATTTAAATGGCAGAACGAAAACATCTCTATTGGTTTGATTGGATAAGATTCGCAGCCGCTTTGGGCGTGGTGGTCTACCACGCTCGACGGGGTAACTGGGCTATATGGGGAAATCTTGAGGAAGGATATAAAAATTGGTTTACGTTGATATTCTTCTCCGCGACTCGACTCGGTATAGAAGCGGTTGAGGTATTTTTTGTTTTGAGCGGGTTCTTGGTTGGTGGGAAGGTCTTGGAGCGTGTGAGGAAGGGAACGTTTGACTATAGGGACTACGCCTTTGATAGAATTTCTCGCATTTATGTACCTCTTGTTCCCGCTCTCTTGTTCACAGCGTTCATCAGCCTGATATGTGGGAACTCCATTTCTGTGCTGGAGTTTTTGGGCAATTTATTCTGCTTGCAGGGGCTTTTTTGCGATCCATTCGCGGATAATGGACCACTTTGGTCTCTGGCCTATGAGTTCTGGTTTTATTTGCTGGCGGGTTTTGCCCCACTCGTCTTGAGTACTTCCTATCGAAGGAAGGTTGTTGCCATTTTTGCAGTCATGGTGGTGTCCTTGGTTTTTACCCGATTGGACGCCTCGATGTTTTTTTGCTGGTGTCTTGGTTCTCTAAGCTATAGTCTTCTCGAGAGCAAATTGAGTTGGAAATGGTTTTTAGTAGGTCTAACATTAACCCTATTCGGATGCGCACTCTCCCAATTGTTGTCGGGAAGTCTTTCCGTGGATACGAAGATTATCGGACCTGCTAGGCCATCACGTACTGTTGGTTTGTTGATATTCAGTCTCGGCTTGACGATTCTACTTCCCTCTCTTGCCCAAAAACAGCCTGGTTCCCGAAAATGGCTTTCCTTCGAACGAGCAGGGACTCATCTGGCCGCTTTTTCGTATACACTTTACCTGATACATGCTCCGTTACTCAAGCTGTGGGATGCTTTTCTGCTAGAAAAATTCGTTATCTTTAGTGTTCAGTCCGTTTTGTGGTTCATAGCGAAGCTTTCATCTTGTTTGCTCGTTGCTTGGCTTTTTTATTTACCATTTGAAGCGCAAACCGGGCGTGTCCGAAATTGGATGAAGCAACAATGGATGGTCCCTAAACCGTAGGCCAGGTGATGAGGTGTCTGTCGTCCGGCCATTTTCTTTTTCCCTCTATTGGAGGCGAAGGATATTTTATTTTGTAACTTAAAGGCCATGAAATTAACATTTAATAAAATCCCATCCCCAAATTCATCCGGTCAGGATTCACCCGGTCAGGATTCACCCGGTCAGGATATATCCGATCAGGATACATCCGGTCAGGATATTGCTTTTATTATTCTGCTGACCCTTCTGGCAGCAACCCTGTACGGATTTTTTCACTTTTCAGGATTTGTAGGCCCGGATGAAGTCCGCTATGCCTTTGGGTTTCAGGATTGGTCTAACGAAGGGGAGAGACTTTTTAATTATGAAATGAGTTTTGGATATTATTTGGTTCTTAAGCCCATTATCTCGTTATTACCGATAGATTTTATTCCCTTCTTTTTAAACATAATAAGTTCTTTAGCTGGGACCCTTCTTCTAATCCCTCTTTACCGGCTGATAAAAGCCTTATCAAATTCCAGGATTGCTTTGGCCACTGGCCTGTTCCTTATTTTCTCTCCTCCCTACTGGTTGTTAACCCGGTACGGCCACCCCATGCCGATAGCCCTATTTTTTTCCTTTGGCTCAATGGCCGTTTTTAACCGGGCCTTGGATACCCAAAGCCCGAAAAAAGGCATGTGGTTAGGCCTGTCTATTCTGTTGTCTCTTTGTGCCCTCCTCATACGGGCGGACACCTTATTATCTTTTTTGGTCCCCTTAGGAATCGTTTTATATAAAGAAGACAAATTTAAAAAGAGTTGGCCATTCCTTTTATCCTTTTATGGCTTAACCCTATTGGGGTACTTAGTCCTCAAATGGTGGATCTTAGGTTATATCGTAAATCCCATCGGCGGAACTGTGGTCTATCATCTCGAGAATCAGATACCGAATCTTTCTTTTGTCATCAAAAGTCTGACTAAGAATATGGCTTTGTTTTTTGTTGGATTCCTTCCTTTATTGACCATTTGTTTTTTTATCGCCTTATGGAAACTTTTTCGAAACAAGGAGTGGCGGTTTCTGATTTTTATCGGGTTATGGACCTTACCGATTGCAATATTCCTGCCTTTTTGGGGGATGGATTTTTCGAGATTATGCGTTCCCATTTTACCTCCTCTCCTGTTTACCCTTGTTCGCTGGTTAGATAATGTTTCTTGGATACGCTATAAGTATGTCTCCTTCTTAGTCGTTTTAATTGCTTCCCACTTAACCCTCACGTTAACTACCCCCTTATTGATAAAGTTTTACCCTTTTAAAACTTTTTACCAAAACAGACCCATTACCCTGGTGCCTATCGAGCCTATATTCTCTGATTATTTTTTACGTAGGGATTATCTAGAAGAACAACAGCGCATGGTCCGTCAAGTGATACAACGGACCGATCGCAATGTGGTGATTATCTCCGATGGACATCACTTTCCCTGGTATGAATATGAATTGCTTATCAGGCGGAAGGCTCTCTGTTCTCCCGCATCTGTTACCATGAAAGATTCGGATTGGCTGACTTGTTCTACCGGACAAAATACATTCTATGCCCAGGTGATTGAATGGCAATCCAGCACTGAAACCGTCAACAATCTCATACTGCTCCTGAAAAAGGATTTTCAGGGTTGTCTTTTCCATATCAATTCATTTATGGCTTCAATGCTGCCAAACCGTCTTTTTCTTGACAAGAGTGAATTGGTGTCGGTTTTGGAGAAAAATCCTGCTTTGATTAATCAGTATCGGGAGATCTTCCAGGTCCCGGCCCCCATTAAAAATCAATCATCCAAGGAGAAAAATGGCCAAAAAAATTGATAAGGAGGAAAGCCGGCCCATCGAACAACTCCGGGAACAATATTTGGTAGAAAAAGAATTGGCCCTACGCTTAAAGAGGGCCGATCGCGCTGAAAGGGCCCTCCTTTACGCCTCTTTATATGATGAGTTATTCCGCCGGATCCCCCATCATCCTCAAATGATCAAAAGGGCGTCAGGTGAAGAACAAACCAAAGACGTCCGAGCTCAGATGCAATTTCTATCCCATTTTTTAACGCACGAAACTGTATTCTTAGAAATTGGTCCGGGTGATTGTGCCTTATCCTATGAAGCCGCCAAATATGTGAAAAAGGTATTGGCCATTGACGTCTCCAAAGAGGTTGCCAACATTTCCAAGGCTCCAGATAATTTTCAGTTGATCTTATCCGATGGGTCCGGTATTCCCTTGCCGTCCGAGAGTATTCATGTAGCCTATAGCCATCAGCTTATGGAGCATTTACACCCCGATGATGCCCTGGAACAACTTCAAAATATTTATAAAGTGCTCGTTCCCGGAGGCCTCTATATCTGCATCACCCCGAACCGCCTTAATGGGCCTCACGATGTCTCCATGCATTTTGAAAGGGTGGCCCTCGGATTTCACCTCAAAGAATATACCAACACCGAATTGGTTCGTCTCTTTAAAGCAGTTGGATTTTCTAAGATCAAAGCTTATGTGCAGGTCAAGGAGCTTTGTTTTCGGTTCCCTTTATTTCTGATTAAGGGATGTGAATGGTTATTAAGTTTACTCCCTTATTCTTTGAGGAAGGCCATAGCCCTTACTAAGTTTTGTAGGTTATTATTAGGGATCCGGCTAATTGGGCAAAAAAGTCAAAGCAAGATTGGGTCTTGAAACCAAAAACTATTTAATCCAATTAATAGAGAATAAGTATTTCAGATATGAAATGTCTAAAAAGTTCAGAGCAATCTATTTTTTCAATATAAAAGGTTAGATCAGAAAAACCCCTATTTCCTTGATGGAGGACCTTTTAATTCCAGGTAGGTTTTAGGGTAAACCCCTTCCAACACAAGAAACGATTTAACCTCATCTTGACTGTTTTTCTTAAAGGCTTTTCTTTAGCTGAGGAGATGATACGATGGAGATCCTAATCATTCTTCTACTCATGATCTTTAACGGTTTATTTGCCATGTCTGAGATGGCTGTGGTTGCTTCTCGGAAGGCCAGGCTTCAGCAGTGGGCCAATGAAGGCAACTCACGAGCTCAAATAGCCTTGAATCTGGCCCAATCCCCTAACCGTTTTTTATCCACCATCCAGGTGGGTATCACGCTGATCGGCATCCTGGCCGGGGCCTTTGGCGGTACAACGGTGGCCAGGTCTTTGGAGTTTTATGTAAAAGGGATTCCCTATCTAGGACAATATAGCCAAGCCATTTCGCTGGGGACTGTGGTCCTTGGACTTACCTATCTCTCCATTGTTATCGGGGAACTAGTTCCCAAAAGGATGGCCCTAAACAATCCCGAACGGATTGCCTCGTTTATGGCTCTTCCTCTACGATGGGTATCCGATGCCACCCACCCTTTGGTTCAGGTATTGACCATTTCTTCTGAATGGATTTTAAAACTTTTCGGTTATCAGCCTTCCCGGGAGCCGTCTATCACAGAAGAGGAAATCAAAATCCTGATCGAGCAGGGCACCCAAGACGGGATTTTTGCTGAAACGGAAAAAGATATTGTCAAGAGTGTTTTCCGTTTGGCCGATCGTGAAGTCGGTGTTTTGATGACCCCCCGTTTGGAGATCGTTTGGCTGGATCAGAATGCCCCAATAGAAGAGAATCGTCTAAAGATTATGGGAAAGCCTTATTCCCGTTTTCCTGTAGTCCAAGGCAGTCTGGATAATGTCCTGGGGGTGGTACGGGCCAAGGACCTGCTGGCCCAGGGACTCTCCGGACGACCAATGGATTTGAAGGAAAAAATGAGTCCACCGCTTTTTATTCCGGAAAATGCACCGGCTATGCATCTCTTAGAGTTATTCAAAAAATCCCGTCCCCACTTGGCGTTGGTGGTGGACGAATATGGTGGAATTCAGGGTCTGGTGACTTTGAACGATATTTTAGAATCCATAGTCGGAGAAATCTCCTCTCAGGATCAGTCGACGGAGCCCCAGGCGATTCAGAGGGAAGATGGTACCTGGCTGGTAGACGGGATGATACCCATAGATGAATTTAAAGAACTTTTTGGCCTGGAACAGTTGCCTGATGAGGGTAGCGGGCACTTTCAGACCCTGGGCGGTTTTATGATGATGCAAATGGGAAGAGTTCCAAAGCCTGGCGAACATTTCCAATGGGAAGACTTGCGTTTTGAAGTAGCCGACATGGATGGGAAACGGGTGGATAAGGTCATCATAACTAGGGAGCAAGACAAAGAATGAAGTTCAAAGTTCAAATTTTTTCTCTTCATACTCCTGTTCTTTTTGAGATTCATTGATCAGACATTGGGGTCGAAATTTACAGTACAGGCTGGGGTCATCACAGGATACCCCTTCCTCAAAACACTGTCGGCAGTAAGCGATCTGATGTTTTTGACAAGGGAAGGTCCCTTCCCGATCCGAATGGTTTCGGAGGGCGGGCATAATAAAAATATATTTTATCATACCTTCCAGGACAAAGAAAAAGGATTCGGAGCCGGGCTTTCTCAATTCTTTCTTTTTTCTTTTGACAACCCTTAAAAATCCCTATATATTCATCCAGATAAATTAAATAGACCAAACAAACCAAATAGAAGAAATAGACCAAACGACCTGACAGACATAATCAAAGAGATGCTTTTATCCATTATCATTCCGGTATATAATGAAACGTTAACCTTAGAGGGCTTGGTTGAAAAGGTTCGTTCGGTAAATCTATCCCTCTTGAACATAGCCACAGAAATTATCGTCATCGACGACTGCTCCCAGGACGGTACCCTGGAGGTGGCTCAAAAGCTGGCCGAAGAGGGGAAGATACGGATAATAAGGCATGATAAAAACCGGGGTAAAGGGGCCGCCTTGCAATCGGGCTTTCAGGAGGCGAAGGGAGATATTATTTTGATCCAGGATGCCGACTTGGAGTATAACCCTGAAGAATATCCTAAATTGTTAAGACCCATCATAGAAGGTAAGGCCGACGTTGTTTATGGTTCCCGCTTCATGGGAGGAGAGCTCCACCGGGTCCTCTTTTTTTGGCATTATGTCGGGAATAGGTTTCTGACCCTTCTATCCAATATGACGACCAACCTTAATTTAACCGATATGGAAACCTGCTATAAGGTTTTTCGGGCTGAAGTGCTCAGGTCTATCACTCTGAAAGAAAAACGGTTTGGTTTCGAACCTGAGGTGACGGCCAAAGTCGCCCGATTGGGGTGCAGGATTTATGAGGTTGGAATTTCCTATACCGGACGGACTTATAATGAAGGAAAAAAAATCAACTGGAAAGACGGTGCCCGGGCCCTGTGGTGTATTATAAAGTATTCTGTTGTTAAATGATGATAGAAGGATTCGAGGAGGCCAGTTACGCCTCCGACGGGTTTGAATCCTCGAATCCTTTAACCCTTTTTCCCAACAATTTGGGAGAAGAACCAAAGGGTTTTATGAAATACATATTAGTCACCGGCGGGGCTGGATATATCGGCAGCGTAGTCTGTCAAACCCTGCTGGAAAGAGGGCACTCCATAGTTATTCTTGATAGTCTGGAAGAAGGGCACAGGGAAGCCTTACCGCCAAAGGGGATTTTTTTCCAGGGCGATCTGGGGGATGAAGCCATTTTGCAAAAGATTTTTGATTCCTATCCCATTGGTGCGGTGCTTCATTTGGCCGCCTATTGTCTGGTGGGGGAATCGGTCCAGGATCCGGGGAAATACTATTGGAACAATATGTCCAAGGGGCTGGTTCTCTTAAAGGCCATGAGGGCTTTCGGGATCAAGAAAATAGTCTTTTCCTCCACGGCGGCCGTCTATGGGGAACCCCTCTCTATACCGATTGTGGAAACGCACCCGACCCAACCGCTAAATCCTTATGGGCACTCTAAACTCCTCTTTGAACAAATCCTGGATTGGTATCAAAAGGCCTATGGATTAAAGTACGTCACCTTCCGTTATTTCAACGCTGCTGGGGCCATAGACCGGCTAGGAGAAGATCACCATCCGGAAACCCACCTGATTCCCCTGATTTTTCGCCGGGCACTCAGAGAAGTCCATGGATCATTGGATGAAAGCATTGAAGAACCTCTGACAGTTTTTGGTTTGGACTACCCGACCCCGGATGGAAGCTGTCTGCGGGATTATATCCATATCCGGGACCTGGCCTTGGCCCATGTCCTGGCCCTGGAAAGATTGGACGCTCTCCAAGAGCGGATTTTTAATTTAGGAAACGGCCAGGGCTTTTCGGTCTTAGAGGTGATTAAGACCGCTGGCCGGGTTATCGGACAGGAAATTCCCTATCATCCAGGGGAGCGCCGCCCGGGAGATCCGGCCGTGTTGGTGGCTTCTTCAGATCAGGCTCGTAAAATTCTGGGTTGGGAGCCCCGGTATCCGGGGCTGAAGGAAATTATAGCTTCCGCCTGGGACTGGCATCAAAAATTTCCAAAAGGCTACAAGAATTAATTTTTTCGACAGGATTAACAGGATAGACAGGATGTTCTCAGTGGTCCCTCCTTTGAGGGAAGGGACCGACGCCAATCCGCCTTCGGCGGAGGTTAGTTTTAGCCTTTCTTCTGGAAAGGCAAAAAATATTATCCCGTCGTTCCTGTTAATCCTGTTTTAAAAAAAGGGGGTTTTACGGAAACTATGGAATATTCCATTGCCCCTACCGGGGAAGGGTTTCCTCTGCCTAATGCTGAGGATATAGAAATTGAAAACAAACGACTCCGAACCCTGGTCGATGATCAACGTCGTCAAGGCCGGGAAATAGTGGTGGTCATGGGCGTGGGCTTTGTGGGGGCGGTGATGGCCGGCGTGATCGCCGATTCTATTGATACCCAGGAGGGCCGGTCCGGAAAGTTCGTTATCGGCATGTAGCGACCCAGTCCCCGGTCTTTTTGGAAGATTCCTTTTATCAACCGGGGTATCTGTCCGGTTACTGCCGAAGACCCGGAAGTCGCTCCTCTCATTCGACGCTGTATGCTGGGGAAAAAGACCCTGACCGCCACCTTTTCCATGGAAGCCCTCTCTCTGGCCGATACGGTCGTGGTGGATGTGCAATGCGATTTCATTAAAGAAGACCTGGGCAATCTCAAAAGTGGCAATGCCGACATTCAGGCCCTGGAAGAGAGTTTCAAAATCATCGGCCAAAAAATTTCTCCTGACACCATGGTCTTGATCGAAACTACCGTACCGCCCGGAACGACCGAATACATCGCCTACCCCTTTATCAAGAAGGGCTTTGAGGAACGGGGCCTTTCCGGGGATCCTCTTTTGGCCACAGCTTCGAACGGGTCATGCCCGGGAAGGAATATGTGTCCTCGGTCCGGAATTATTGGCGGGTTTGCAGCGGTATCAATGGCCAGGCCCGGGAACGAGTGATCCGTTTTCTGTCCGAGGTCATCGAGGTGGATAAATTTCCTTTGACGGTTTTGGACCGCCCCATGGAAAGCGAGACCTGTAAGATCGTCGAAAACAGCTTTCGAGCCACCATACTGGCCTTTATGCACGAGTGGAGCCTTTTTGCCGAAAGAAACGGCGTAGACCTGATGAAGGTCATCGAGGCCATCAAGGTCCGGCCGACCCACAGCAATCTCTTGTTTCCCGGACGGGGATCGGCGGCTATTGCCTGCCCAAGGACGGGGGATTGGGACTCTGGTCTTATAAGCACTTGATGGGATTTCAGGACGATATCTTTCAGATCACCCCCATGGCCATCAATATCAATGATACCCGGGCCCTTCATGCCGCCCAACTGGTCCGGGATGCCCTTCGCAACCGAAACCGGATTGTGGCTTCTTCGTTGATCGCCGTATTGGGGATATCCTACCGGGAGGATGTGGGCGACACCCGTTACAGCGGGTCGGAATTGTTGGTCAGAAAGCTCTCCGAGATGGGGGCCGTGGTGAGGGTCCATGATCCTTATGTCGACCATTGGTGGGAGATGGAAAAGCAGGACAACTACCCCACTCACAGCAGTTGGGCACGCTTTTTCCGAAATCAGGAAGGGTTAAAAAATCTTCAGGTATCCAAAGAGCTTCCTGAGGCCTTAAAAGGTGCGGATGCCGTAGTCCTGGCCGTGCGCCATCAGCCCTATCTGGATCTGGCACCGGAGCAAATGGTGAAATGGATTGGAAAGCAGGCGGCCATAATCGATTGTTTCGGGATATTAAAAGATGACCAAATCCGGAGATACTTCGAACTGGGCTGCGAAGTGAAAGACTCCGGCCGCGGCCATATCAACCGTATCAAACGGGAAGTCTTAAAAACAAAATAGGTAATAGCCAAGGACACACGCGGACAACTATAGACAATTATTTTTCTGGCCGTTGTTGGCCTGAAAAAAGTCCGTGTCCGGTCGTGTGTGTCCTTGGCCAACAAAGAGGTTTAAATGGATAAGTCAATAGTAGCCGTTTTAAAAACCAAACCGGAGACCGTCTTCGACGATATCCGCCGGCTGTGCGAATTGGCCGATCTGAAAAAACATCTTGACCCGGCTCGTCCGGTCATTCTCAAAGACAACATCTCCTGGCATTTCCCATTCCTGAGTGCCAATACCACTCCCTGGCAGTTGGAAGGGATAATTTTAGCTCTAAAGGAAAGTGGTTATAAAGATTTAGTGGCGGTCCATAATAAAACCGTGGTCACCAATCCTGATAAAGGGGGCAGACTCAACAAACTGACACCCATCTATCAAAAATATCAAATTCCGGAACTCTATAATTTCAGAAAAGATCAGATTCGCTGGGTGGCCTATCAGCCGAAAGCCCCCATGAAAGCCCTGAACGGAATTTTTACCCAGGGGATCTATATTCCCGAATTCTTTATCGGGAAAAATATCGTGCACCTTCCTACAGTTAAAACCCATATCTATACTTCCACTACCGGGGCCATGAAGAATGCCTTCGGCGGTTTGCTGAATACTAAACGCCATTACACCCACAGTGTGATCCATGAAACCCTAGTGGATCTCCTAGCCATCCAGAAGGAAATCCATTCCGGAATCTTCGCCTTGATGGATGGAACCGTTTGCGGCTCCGGCCCTGGACCAAGGACCATGACCCCGATGGAAAAAGACTTTATGCTGGCCTCTGGAGACACTGTAGCCATTGATGCGCTAGCTGCCAGGATGATGGGTTTTGATCCCTTGACCCTGCTCTTTATTCGTCTGGCCCAGGAAGAAGGTCTGGGTCAGGGAAGATTTGAAGAGATCGAAGTCCTTGGGGAGGATGTATCCAAAGAAAATTTCGGTTTTCAGGTCGGAGATAACTTCGCCAGCAATATTGGGGACTTCCTGTGGTTCAGCCCATTCCGTAAATATCAAAAGCTTTTTTTCCGTACCCCATTAGTTTACCTCTTTATCTTTGGCTCCTTTTTTTATCATGATTTCATCTGGTGGCCTTTTAAGGGCAAAAGCCTTATGAGAAAATTGAAAAAGGAATCCAAATGGGGCAGGTATTTTTCAACCTATCCTGACCTTCCTTAATTTAATTTCAGCCAACATTATCCTCTACTCCATTTTTGTTGTTTTGAGAGCTTTGAACTATTCAATTTTGTTCAAGGTCAAGGATGGCGAAAATTTTGCCGAAAGGAATACATTTAGTATTTCGAGGATTAAAATTTGAGTCTGACACAGAGATTGGTCAAAAGGGGACGTTTTTCAATGGGCTTTTTTAAAAACCCGCCTAAAAATCACATCCACGTTTTTTAAAGTATGTCCGAGGTCGAATAGGTTGGTCAACTCCTTGGGAGTCAGCCACTTTTTGATCCTCGGATCTTGCTTCAATAACTCCTGAAAATTTTTCCCTCCGGCCCAGACCTTCATGGCATTTTCCTGGACTACCTTGTAAGCCTCTTCCCGAGAGATTCCTTTCCTGGTTAAGGCCAGAAGGATACCTTCGGAAAAGGGCAGGCCTCTGGTCAACCCTAGGTTTTTTTCCATGCGTTCCGGATAGACGATCAGGTTTTTGAGAAGGCCGGTCAAACGGACCAGCATGTAATCCAAAAGGGTGGTGGCATCAGGACCAATGACCCGTTCCACGGAAGAATGACTGATGTCCCGTTCATGCCAGAGGGCTTGATTTTCCAGGGAGGCCATGGCATAACTTCGCACCAATCTGGCCAGACCGACAAGGTTTTCGGAGGCGATGGGATTTCTCTTGTGTGGCATGGCTGAAGAGCCTTTTTGTCCTTTGGAAAAATATTCTTCGGCCTCCAGGACCTCGGTGCGTTGGAGGTGTCTAATTTCTACGGCCATCTTTTCAATGGATCCGGCGATAACGGCCAGGGTGCAAAAGTATTCGGCATAGCGGTCCCGTTGAACGATCTGGCTGGAAGCGGGTGCGGGTTTGAGATTTAAATGGCGGCAGACATGGGCCTCGACTGTGGGGGAGATGTGGGCAAAGGTCCCTACGGCCCCGGATATTTTGCCCACGGCAATGGTCTCTTTGGCCTGGATCAAACGGCGGAGGTTGCGGCCGGTCTCATCATACCAGATGGCCATTTTCAAACCGAAGGTGATGGGCTCAGCATGAATGCCATGGGAACGGCCGATCATGGCGGTTTTTTTATGGGCCATGGCCTGGTCCTTCAACACGGATTGTAGGCCCTTCAGGTCCTCTATAAGCACCTCAGCCGCTTCTTTGAGCAGGACGGCACAAGAGGTGTCCAAAACATCGGAAGAGGTCAATCCTAGATGAATATGACGGCTGGCCGGGCCGACGTGCTCGGCCACATTGGTCAGAAAGGCGATGACATCGTGTTTGGTGACCTGCTCTAGTTCGTCAATTCGTTCCACTGAAAAGCGGGCCCTTTTTTTTATCAGGGCCAAGTCTTTGGGAGGTATAAGTCCCAATCGGGAAAGGGCCTCACAGGCCAAAATTTCCACATCGAGCCATTTCTGATATTTATTTTCCGGACTCCAAATTCTGGCCATAATCGGTCGGGTATAACGAGGGATCATAAAAACCTCCAATAAGAGTGTAAGGTTCAGGGTTCAAAGCTCAAAGCTCAAAGCTCAGGAAAATTATTAAACTGAAATGTGACTTGCCTGTCAATGAAAAATTGATTATCTTTGGTACAAAAATAGGATTCGAGGATTCGAGGGTTCAAGGGTTTAAATTCCAGGCCTTCCCATTGAATCCTTGACCCCTTGGCCCCTTATACCCTATGAGATTGCTTTATGGACGAGAAATTTTGGAATGAAGAAGTTGAACGGTTGAGCCGGTCTGGGGCTGGTTTTCAGACCGTGATTCAAGAAATCCTGGCCAACCACCTCCCTTTTAGGGTCACCGGGCTCCAGGGATCGGCGCCGGCTTATTTTCTTCATCAGACCTGGACTAGGGTCCGCAGACCCCTGCTGGTCGTTTGTGCCGGGCCGGAAGAAGCTCAAAACCTTTATAAGGACCTGCTTTTTTTTGCTCAGCGAGATCCGGAAGAAAACCAATTCTTTTTTCCTTCCCCGATCCTTTATTTCCCGGTTTACGAAACATTAGACTTTCGGGAATATGTGCCCCAGTCGGATACCGCAGCCCAACGTCTGGCTTGTCTCTATTCTCTTCTGACCCGTCCCGGACCGGTTCTCCTGATTACCTCGATCCAGGCCCTTCATTCGGCGGTCATACCCAGGGAATTACTTTCACAACAGGTGGATTATCTGGTCCGTAAAGAAGAAACGGCCCGGGAGGACCTCCTTTCTCAGTTGATCTGTTGGGGTTATTTAAGGACTCCTTTAGTTGAAGGGCCGGGAGAAATTAGTGTCCGAGGCGGGATCATGGATATCTTCCCCCCTCTTTACAGCCGTCCGGTCCGGGTCGAATTTTTTGGGGACCGGGTTGAGTCGATTCGAGAGTTCAACCCCTCCACCCAACGGTCGGTTCTTAATCTGGAAGAACTGGTTCTTCTGCCCATCAGTGAAATCATTTGGGACTCAGGAAGAATGCACTTGGCCGGCGAGAAGCTGGAACGGACTTTGATTCAAGGTGAGATAGCTGAAAACGAGGCCTCCTGGCTTAAACACCGATTGGATCAAGAGCTCCCTTTTGAAGGGGGCGAGCGGTGGTTGAGTTTGTTTTACGAAACACCGGGGAGCCTAAGAGACTATCTGCCGAACTATTTTCTTTTGGCCTGGAATGACCCTTTGTCTTTGCAGAGGGCTTTTGAGGCTGAAAAACTGGACCCACAGAAAAAATTTTGGGAATCTTGGCAGGATGTTCCGGGAATTTTCATGGAGGATCTGCCCATAGAAACGCCGGGGATGATGACAGGGCCTCTCTTGACTTTGCCGGCCCGGGAAAATCAGGAAATCACCCGCCTCATCCGGGAACAATCCTCGTCCAAGGAAGCCATTCAAAAATTGGCTGCCTTTCTTTCCATATGGAAAGAACTGGGACAGGAAATCTGGATCATAGTTTCTCAAGACTCTCAGGCCCGACGACTGCGGGACATCCTTGCCTTCTACCAGCTTGAAGCCGCTTATTTCCCCGAGCAGAAGCCCCCATTCAGCGGGCAAACTCCCGGTGTCCGTATCCTGACCGGCCGGCTTTCTGCCGGATTTCGCTTGAAATCCCCTCCCTTGGTTTTTCTGACCGAGGAAGAGATCTTCGAACCTAAAAAAGAGATTCGGAAAAAAGCCCGTAAAGAGGATTTAGAGGCCTACATCACTTCTCTTGATGATCTGAAGGTCGATGATTTTGTAGTGCATAAGGATCACGGGATCGGCCTGTACCGGGGCCTGCAGTTTTTTAAACTGAACGGCTGGGAAGGGGAATTCCTTTTCATTGAATATGCCGAAGGAGACAAGCTTTATATCCCGGTTGACCGGCTCATGGGGATCCATAAATTTATGGGTCTGGAAGGGCAGGTCCCTTCTCTGGACCGTTTGGGCGGAGCGGGATGGAAGAAGGCCAAAGCCAGGGTTAAAAAGGCCGTGGAAAAAATCGCCCAG
This sequence comes from Thermodesulfobacteriota bacterium, assembly GCA_049520575.1. Lineage (GTDB taxonomy): Bacteria > Desulfobacterota > RBG-13-43-22 > RBG-13-43-22 > RBG-13-43-22 > RBG-13-43-22. The sequence continues at coordinate 32,734 of JBEKPQ010000006.1, forward strand.
GAATTGGTGGACCTTTATGCCCTTCGGGCGGTCAACAAGGGCTTTGCTTTTTCCGGTCGGGACCAGATGTTCAAGGAGTTTGAGGCGGCCTTTACCTATGAGGAGACCCCGGATCAACTTAGGGTTATCGAAGAAGTGCTGGGCGATATGGAAGCGGAAAAGCCTATGGATCGGCTGGTGTGCGGCGATGTGGGCTATGGCAAAACCGAGGTGGCTTTGAGGGCTGCTTTTCGGGCCGTACTGGATGGAAAGCAGGTCGCTTTTTTGGTCCCAACAACGGTTTTGGCCGAACAGCATTATCAAACTATGGCCCGGCGTTTTGAAGGCTATCCGGTTGAAGTCCGGATCTTGAGCCGTTTCAAAAGCCTCAAGGAACAGAAACAGACCTTGGCCGATCTGACGGCTGGAAAAGTGGATATCGTGATCGGGACCCACCGGTTGCTGCAAAAGGACATCCGGTTTAAGGATCTGGGATTGATTATTATCGACGAAGAACACCGCTTCGGGGTTTCCCATAAAGAACGGCTTAAGACCATGAGGACTCAGGTGGACTGTTTGACCCTGACCGCCACCCCCATTCCTCGCACCCTGCAATTGTCCTTGACCGGTATCCGGGATTTAAGCACCATAGAGACTCCTCCGGAAGACCGCCAGTCCATCCGGACGCATATCATCCCTTTTGATGAAGCCAAAATCGTAGAAGCGGTCCAGCGTGAACTTCAACGGGGGGGACAGATCTTTTTTGTCCATAATCGGGTCCACAATATCCAAACCGTTGCCTTTTTTTTAAAGAAGATCCTTCCCGGGGTACGGATCGGGGTGGCTCATGGGCAGCTACCGGCCAGGGAGTTGGAAAAGGTCATGCTTCAGTTTGTTCGACGGGAATTGGATCTTCTGATTTGTACGACGATCATCGAATCCGGCCTGGATATCCCCACAGCCAATACCATTATCCTCAATCAAGCCGATCGGTTCGGACTGGCTCAGATGTATCAATTGCGGGGCCGGGTAGGGAGGTCGAGGGAACGGGCCTATGCCTACCTGGTGGTTTCCGGGGAAAGCACTTTAACCCGGGATGCTCAAAAACGTTTGAAGGTCCTGATGGACTTCAGCGAATTGGGGTCCGGGTTCAAGATCGCCCTTCACGATCTCCAGATCCGCGGGGCCGGACATCTTTTGGGTACCAGTCAATCGGGGCATGTTGCCGCCGTAGGCTATGAGCTGTATATTCAGATGTTGGAAGAGGCCATTAACGAGTTGAAAGGCACAGGCCCGGTTGAGGAGTGGGAGCCTGAGATACGTCTCCCGATCCCGGCCTTTATCCCCGAGGGATACATCTCGGATCCCGGACACCGTTTATCATTATACAAACGATTGGTTTCACTTTCGGCCGATGACGAATTAATGGATATGCAAGGAGAAATGGAAGATCGCTTCGGGCCGATCCCTGAGGCCTTGACCAATCTCCTGCAAATCCTCCGCATTAAACAGATGATGCGACAAATAGGGATAGAACGGATCGAGACCATGGGAGATGATCTGGTTTTTTCTTTTTATCCCAAGGGGCCCTGGAAACCGGAGGGGCTGGTGAACCTGATCCAGCAAGACCCCAACCATTATCGTTTTCAAGGGGAAGGGAAGCTTTGTGTTTCCTTTAACCAGGAAAATCCGGACTTGGTTGCCATTCAAAAGATAATGGACCGGTTCAATTGGCTGGTGACCGGATAATTGTGCATAGCTCCTAATTCAATGTTTAAGGTTGAAATTGAATTTGTATTAACCCCTCCCTTCCGCTTGCCGTTTGCAGCAGGTACCAACTCCTTAATGCTTGACAACTTCAAATCGATGATTATCTTTTTCTAAAATTAAAGTTAAATGAGAGGAGGAGATGACGATGACTCTTTGGAGATGGAGTGCGCCTGGTGCATGGGGTAACACCTTCCAGGAAATGGAAAGACTTCAAAAAGAAATGAGTCGTCTTTGGGGGATGGTTTCCGGCAGCCCGGCAAGCGTTGAAAGGGCACGGATCTTTCCGCCGGTAGTCATCAGCGAAGATGGAGAATACCTGTATGTAAGGGCTGAACTTCCGGGAGTGGAAACCAAGCAATTGGATCTTTCGGTGGTCAACGATCAACTCATTTTACGAGGTGAGCAAAAGACCGCCGAGGAAGGTGAAAAGATAAATTATCACCGCCGGGAAAGAGAAGAAGGCATCTTCCGTCGGGTAATTGCCTTGCCTTCCAGGGTGAATACCGAACGGGTAGAGGCTCGGACCAAGAAAGGGATCTTGACGATCAAATTGGCCAAAGCCGAGGAAGTCAAGCCCAAACCGATTCAGATTGAAGTGGGGCAGTAAGTTTTTTTGCGAGGTGAAGAATATGACCGAAAAAGAAATGCAATTTAGAGACAAACAGGAATTGAAAGGGACGGGAGAGACCACCAAAACCGGCCCGACCTTTATTCCGGCCGTAGATATCTTTGAAACCGAAGAGGCCTTGACCATGATGGCCGAGATGCCGGGAGTCACCCAAGAGGGATTACACATTGATCTTAAAGACAATCAGATCTCTATACTTGGGGAAGTGGCAGAACTTTCCAGTCCGCAGGAGCGGATTTTGCTTAAGGAATTTGAAACCGGGAGATTTTATCGGCAATTTAATTTGTCGGATGTTATTGATCAGAATAAAATCAGCGCTCACCTTAGAAATGGGGTTCTCAAGTTGGTCTTGCCTAAAATTGAAAAGGCCAAACCTCGAAAGATCGAGGTTTCGGTGGAATAAGAAAGTTACCTGACAGGATTTATAGGATAATTAATTTTTGCCCTTTCCAAAAGAAAGGGCAAAAATAGATGCGAATAATCCTGTTGATCCTGTCTGCTATTTTTTAATAGGGGCGGGCTTGGGCACCAAAGCAGAAGGGGCTGGGCCCGTATTTTTTTTGGGGACTGGGCTTCTCAGGTATTGTTTCATCTGCTGGTCGGCTTCAATGACCTCTTCCACAGATGGGCCGGAGATATTATAAGAATAACCTCTTTTGTTGTCATGTGAGAGCCGGATCTGGAGGGCGGTGGTCAGGACCAAGGTGATTAGAACAAATGATGATAGTGTTTTCATGGTGGTTGGACCTCTCTAACCTTAGACTTTAAATTGTTCTCGAGCCATTAAGCTCGTTTCGGACAATAGAGATAAAAGCCGCTTGGTTGTTTGTTCGGAAAGGGTTCCCATCCCGCATGCCGGGGTGAGTATAGCTTGCGTATATAATCGATCTCGATCGGTCCCTTTGTCGATAAGGGTCTTAAAATAACCAGCCAACTGATCCAGAAGGACTGGGGCTGTTTCGTTTCCGGTGAAGTCGGATGTTGGGACAAGACCCCAGGCCACGGCTTTCCCTTTTTCCAGGAATCCTTTGATCTCCTTGGGATAAAGCAAAAAAGATTTTCCAAAATTAAAGGCATCTAAGTTGATGATATCCAGATCCAGGGAAAGGAGTAAAGCCCAATCGGTATTCCCGCAGCAGTGAAGCCCGATCAGGGTTTCGGCTTGCTCTTTTATTAGTTGTATTGTTTCCCCCAGAATTTTCAAAACCTTTTCTTTGGACAAAGGGGAAAAGGCCGAACCATACCCGGCAAGCGACGGTTCATCTAAAAAAATGATCGATTTGCGGCTTTGGTCTTTAAATTTTTTTACCTGATAAACGGCTTGGAAGGCCAGTCCTTTGACCACCGTATCCATCAATTCCGCGTCATGAATCAGAAAACGATCCGGGGATAATTTGACACTTAATCCCAGAGTGATGGGACCTACGATTTGTCCCTTGACATAACCAGCCGAAGGAGGAAGAGAGGGCAGGACCTCTAGGAAACGATAAAAGCCAGCGGCAAATTCCGGAAGAAGGGAAAAGAAAGAAATATCGGAGGCCAGAAATTTTTCATAAAAAAGAAGCAGGCTTTCCGCCCGGTTACAGTCCGGATCGTAAAAAAGACTTTTCTCCGCCAGATCGGGTTTGAGACAGGGAAGGGGGGGACTGTACTGGAGGACCATATCTTCCCGTGGATCCTTTTGAACCAATTGTGGCCAGAAAGGGATTAAAGATTCAAGAGATAGGATTTCCTGACAGGCCAGTTCGGCAGAAAGAAAAGGTACGCTGCCGATCCCTGTGGCGCTGAAGGGTTTTAGGTCATTTCCGAGGGTGTTCTTAGGCATTTTCTCCCCATGTTGCGAGATACGGGTTGCAGGTTTGAAGAACTTTTTTTGACCTGTATTTCTTAACTCGCAACCCGTAATAAGAGAGATTTTAGATGAATTGGCCGGGGCTATTTGACCCTTTCCAGGTAATACCCGGTTCGAGTATCCACTCGGATTCGGTCTCCTTCCGAGATGAACAGGGGGACCTGGATGACGGCCCCAGTTTCCACTGTGGCCGGTTTATTCCCGCCGGTGGCCGTGTCTCCTTTGAATCCGGGTTCAGTGGCGGTTACTGTTAATTCCACAAAATTAGGCAATTCCAATCCCAGCGGTTCTTGATTGAAGTAAAGAAGCTTGATATTGATGTTTTCCTGAAGAAACTGAATTTGATCCCCTATCTGGTCCTTGGACACATAAACCTGGTCATAGGTGGCATTGTCCATAAAGACAAAACTGTCCCCTTCCCGGTAGAGATACTGCATCTCTTTTTCTTCCATATTCGGACGTTCCACTTTTTCCCCGGAACGAAAGGTTTGATCGATGACCCTTCCATTGATCATATTTTTAAGCTTTGTTCGAACAAAGGCCCCGCCTTTTCCTGGTTTGACGTGCTGGAAGTCAACTATCAGGTAAGGCTTTCCTTCCAATTCTATTTTAAGTCCTTTTCGGAATTCTGCGGTTGAATACATAATACAGCCTAAAATACCTCCTTAAAGTGGGCTCAATTTGTTAAATCTTGTTTCTCTTCAGTTGAGAAAGCCAGCTGTTCAATGTGGACAGTACCTTGGAATCCTCAACGACTTCTCTGGCCGTTTCTGCTTCGCTCTTGTTATTCCCCGGCGAGGAGAGCGATATTTCTTCATGAAACACTTGAGAATAAGTTTTGGTTTCCGGACCTCTTTGGGCTGAATTTTCGACAATCGGGGTCTCTGGGGCAGATTTAAGTTCCTCTTTAGGGAAAATGGAAGGAGCTAGGGATTCTTGTTTTTTTTCAGGGCCTTCTTCCGGATATTTTGAAAGGATTTTAGCAACTTGACCAAACCATTCCGATAGGTTGTTTGGTTCATCCTGCTGAAAGTGTTTAGGGATGGATTCTAAGAGAGGGGCAAGTTGATTTAATTCTTGGGACACTGCCTTAATTTCCACCCAGGCCTTGTCCTTTTCGGAAAGATCCAGATAGGCCAGGGCCGATCCGATACGCAACCCCAGATTTTCCGGGAAATAATTCAGCCCCAGTCGGCAGAGTTCAAGTGATTGTCTGGGTTTTTTTTGAGCCCTAAAAAATTGAATGGTGGCCATAATGAGTGGATAAGAGGGCTCTATCTCTATGGAGAGAGTTTTAGCTCCCGGATGTTCTTTATCGGTGTTGCTTGAACTGGGTGTCAGTGACATTTCGAGATGCCTCCTTGGAATGACCTTCGTCCAGGAAAAAGATGATTTCATCCGGTTTAACTAAACCGAATTCTCTACGGGCGATTTCTTCCAGATAAATCGGGTCATTTTTAAGACGGGAAATTTCTCGATACATTTCCTCGTTTTTCATGTTCATTTTTTGATTGGCCAGGATCAGAGTCTCCCTTTTTTGGGCCAATTGTTTGATCCTTTGGACTTCTTGATATCCGTTAATAAACAGAAAGATAAAGCCAATGCCGAGGAAGAGGGTAAAAAACCAAAGGGATAAGCCTTTTAAGCGGCTAAAAAAGAAGTTCAAGTTTGAATGCTCCCCAACGCCATTAAAGCCCGGAATAGGAGCAGTTCCTTTCCCGGGATTTCCAGATAACCGTCTTCCTGCCTTTCCCGGTAGTTGGGAAAAATATCATTTAATAATACACGGATATTTATTTAAAATCTATATTTATCTTTTTAAGACAAAACGTGTCCAACGTCAAGAGAATTTATTGGAACACTGTGTATTTGATTGGTAAAAGAAAATAGTCTATGATAGAAAAATTAAATTTAGAAACAGGGGTCGAGTGGATATTTTTTTAATGGAAAAAACATTTCTCGTGAATCCTGAAGGGAAAATGAAATTTTTTGCTTGGAAAGGAAGGTAAATGAAAAAGGGATTAGGATTTGGAATTTGCATCGTACTGGGGACTATACTGTTGGTAAGTTCTGTTGCCCAGGAAGGCCTATTATGGGTGGGCAAATTTTCTGAAAAAAAAGTATCTCACGGCATCCCTGAAGGTTGGAAATTGGAGAAAAAGACCGGTAATCCGGAAATAAAAGTTGAACAATCCGGAGATAATGCTTTCGTGATTTTGCGTTCCAATAATTCATCTTTCGGCTTAACGAAAGAGTTGAACTTTGAACTTAAAGACTATCCCTATTTGAACTGGAACTGGAAGGTCACCCGTCTGCCGGAGAAAGGGGATTTCCTTAAAAAAGAGACCGACGATCAAGCAGCTCAGGTCGGTGTTGTATTCCCACGTTTTCCTACCATGCTGAATACGGAACTTGTCGTTTACATCTGGGAAAGCAATCTCAAAAACAAAGGTAAAGAGGGGGTAAGCCCGGCCTGGTCCAAGTCCAAGGTCATTGTCCTGCAGGCCGGTCCTGAGAAGTTGAATCAATGGATTCAGGAAAAAAGAAATGTTTATGAAGATTACAAGAGGTTATTCAAGAAAGAGCCGCCTAAAACAGGAGGAATCTCCATCTATATTAATACACAGCATACTCAGGGCAGCGCGGAGTCTTACTTTGATCACATTTATTTTTCCAAAAATTAACAGGTAGCTGAAAAAGGCCCACCTACTGCGTTGCCTTAGTCCCTTGTCATTGCGACGTACTTCAATGTACGTCTCATTCCTCGGGATTTCTTCGCGGAAGGGGCAATGCTCAGTCCCACCCCTTTGGGGTGGGTTTCCGGTTTCGGGCGCCTTGTATTGACTAGGTGGTATTTTTTTAATTTCCGGTCCGAGCGCCGCTATACCATGGTGCCCAAGTTCCCTTAGATATATATCCGCTTTATGCTTATCCATCGATTATAGATAACAACGGTTTTTGCCTAATTTCCGTTACTCGTTTTTTTAGTTCGGCCAGCATCTCCTTCTGTTCCTCTGGTGTAGCCGCTGCGAACTTGTCCAAATATGCCCGGACAGGATCAGCTTCCATAGATTTAAGATTTTTAATAACTTCATCAATTGAGTAACGCCACTGGGTTATAATAATTTCGTGCCTACCAGCAGGTTGGACAGACATTACCCAATCTTTATTCCTATCTCTTAAATAGGTTCTGTACTGAATGTACTCCCTTGGCAGTTTATAAGTATTTTTCGGATCGCCGAGACTGAGGGTTTCAAAAAAGTTTTTCCATGGAATCAAAAAGATATCGCGAAACTTGCCATCTGAATTCACACCACAAATGAGAACAAGATCTCCTTCTTCCTTTAATTTCTTTGGATCAACTCCAATGTAATATCCTCTTTTGATATTATCGTATGTCTTTGATTTACAATAACATCGATATCCATTTATTATTAAAGTTTCGGGCCATCCGTGCTCTCTACGCGATACAAGGCAATCCAATCCATTTAATTTTGCAATATTTAGAAATTTATCTGTCCAATTAACGTTCATCAGTTTAACTCCGAATAAGCTACCAGAGAAAATTAATCCTAGGGACTTGGTTTGTAAGTCACCAACACAATAAATAACCAACCGGGAGAACACGCATTTATTTAAAACGCTCTAAATGCATATTAATTATCCGTTTATCGGGAGTAGACCACTCCTCCCCGACGTAATCCCAAGCCATTACTTGGCCAGTAATAGTATTGCACCTGTAAAGTGCAAAACCATCAGGCCCCATGAATTTGTACTTGGGGAGTATAAGGTATAAAAGAAAAGCTGCTACGCAAGAAATGATAGACCATTTTAAGATCTCTTTAATCATAGCCATGATCCCCCCTCTAAATTTTTAGTATGTAAGCCAAACGGTCGGGCATAAGCATCTAACGAATCTATGGTTAAGCAGATTATCAACAAACAACTTTAGATAATTAACTCAGAATTTCCTAACTTGTAATTGATAAAAAGTCAATAAATTTTATCTCTTAGATCAACTGGCCCCTTATTTTTAGAAAAAATGGATCTGGACCTTTTTGAGCTACCTGTAATAAAGAGTCTTTCTGCATCCTGTTAAAAAGAAAACAGGGTGAAATCCTTGAATCCTGCTATAAACGACGTTGGTTTACCACTTCATCGACAATCCGATTAATGGCCAGAACTACGGCGGAGTCTTCATGGCCCTGGAAATAGGGTCGGCCGGCATCGGCCTCTGAAACCAGATCGGGATCAATGGGGATTCTGCCCAGGAAAGGTACCCTCCATTCCCGGGCCAGGGCTTCTCCCCCGCCGTATTTAAAAAGATCAATTTCTTGGCGACAATGGGGGCAGATCAGACCGCTCATGTTCTCGATCACTCCGACGATGGGCAGGGAGACTTTGTCCAAAAACCGTAAAGACCGGCGAACATCTTCTATGGCCACCTGTTGAGGTGTGGTAACCACAATGGCCCGGACATCAGGAATGGATTGGGCTATGGATAGAGGTTCGTCTCCGGTCCCTGGAGGGGCGTCAATAACTAAAAAATCCAAGGGTCCCCAGAGGACGTCCCCCAAAAGCTGCCGAATGGCCCCTCCTTTGCGAGGGCCGCGCCAAATGACTGCCGTATCCTGATCTCCCAGGATGGAAGCCATGGAAATGACCCTCAGGTTTTCATTAAAGGCGATGGGTTTAAGAAAACCTCCTTCAGCCGTAACTTTTTGACTGGAAAGGCCCATCATTTTGGGGATGCTGGGGCCATGAAAATCGACATCCAGAAGCCCGGTCAAAAATCCCCGGTTGGACAGGGCAACAGCCAGATGAACGGCCACGGTGCTTTTTCCCACCCCTCCTTTTCCGCTTAGCACCAAAAGCTTGTTTTTGATTAAGGCCATGTTTTCTCGTATCTTAGCCTTTTTTGCGATTTGATCCGTAAATTCCAAAGGGTCTCCTTTTATTAATGGAGGACGGTCAGTGACCGTTCGCTTTTTTGAATTTTAGCACCTCGTCCATACTCCCAGAACGAAATCCTTTTAGATCAAGGGTGATGTAAGTGAATCCCAGAGCAGAAAGGCGGGATAGTAAATCGTTTTTCTTCTGTGGGTCGAAAAAAAGATACAAATCTTTTTCCGGGACCTCGATTCGAACCAGAGAATTGTGGACTCGAAGCCGGCATTCGCTAAAACCCATCTGGTGAAGTACTTCTTCTCCCAGGGCCAACCGCTTGATCAAAGGCAAGGTAATGGGTTGGCCATAGGCGACTCTGGTGGCTAAACACGGGGATGAGGGCTGATTCCAGGTAAGCAAATCTAAACTCCGGCTGACCTTACGAATTTCCTTCTTGGTCCAGCCAAAGACAGCAAAGGGACTGATGATCTTGGCCTCCCTCGAAGCTCGAATCCCCGGACGATAGGTTTTAAGGTCATCGGCATTGGTTCCATCAAGAAAGAATCGAATCCCCATTTGCTTCAAAATCGGCCGAGCCTGACGAAACCGGGATTGTTTGCAGTAATAACAGCGGGACGGAGAATTTTTTCTGAATCGCGGATCCAGATATTCTTTGGTTTTCAGCCAGTGCAGCCGGACCTTCAGTAAATCAGCCAGTTCTTGAATCCTGCCCCGTTCCTTGGCGGGCATCAAAGGGGAAAAAAAAGAAACGGCCAAAGGGGGAGCAGACCAGGCTTCACGAGCCAGATAAAGAAGCAGGGTGCTATCCACACCTCCGGAGAAGGCCACAGCCCCGGGCTGATATTGTTTTAGGTAGTTGATCAGGGTTTTGGTTTTAGAAGAAGACATTTTTTTCTAGATACTGGATATTAGATACTGGATGCCGGATGAGGTGCAGGATGCTTCGAACAATCAATCATTATAGGCCATCCATTCATCATTAGAATTTTTTATTGATGGAGTCCGCCCGAAATTCAAAATTAAATTTTATAGTATCCAGTATCCAGCATCTAGTATAGGCCTTAATTAATCATTCTATGGAAGAAATGACCCGATGCCCTTTCTTTTCCAGGGCTTGGATGATCGGGTCCAAGGGACACCGTTTTAAACGGAACACATAGGACTTCTTTTGCCCTTTGCCGATCATACCCACACTGATGATTTGCCCTCCTTTTTGATGGATGAGGCCCGAAACTTCCTCGAAGGCCTTTGGCCGGGCGGCGAGCTGGATATCCAGACGGGAGCTGGCTTCCAAGACCCCCATCAGCTGGATAAAGGCCGCCAGAATATCCGGTGTGGTCAATATTCCAACCAGTCTTCCTTGGTCAACGACCGGAAGCCCGCCGATTTTGTATCGGTAGATCAAACGGGCGGCCTCTTCCAGCGATTCTTCCGGGCCGATGGTAACCGGGTTTTTAATCATGACCTGGTCAAGACGCATTTCTTTCATCAAGGAGGGGATCATGACCTGGCGAAGATCATTTTCAGTGATCAGTCCCATCAGGATTTTGCCTTCCACCACAGGAAGATGCCTGATGGCATATTTTTTCATCAAAGTCAAGGCTTCCATGATTTGGCCATTTTTTGAAATAGTCACCACTTTTTTAATCATCCAATTTTTTACTCGCATCGGCCCTCCTTAGTCATAACAGAGTTTAACCATTTTGGGGATCAAGGGTTTATTTTCTTGTAGTTTTCAGGTAGTTCACTTGGATCCTTTCCACCGCACCCGGACTTGACCCCCCGGATTATTTTTAATCCCTCGCGGGAGACCCGCAGTAAGCATGAGAGTTTTTTATACCATTATAGAAGATTCAGAACATTTTATCAAGGGAAAGGGAAGAAAGAGATCAGTTGAGTTGACATTTTTTATATTTTAGGTTAAGTTCCTTCCAAATGGAAGGCAGGCAGGGGTTGTAAAGACAAATGAAAACTAAATTTATTTTTGTAACCGGCGGTGTTCTTTCTTCATTGGGAAAAGGGTTGGCTTCGGCCTCCATTGGGGCCCTTCTCGAATCCCGAGGGCTCAAGATCACTTTTCAAAAATTGGACCCTTATATCAATGTGGATCCGGGAACGATGAATCCCTTCCAGCACGGAGAGGTCTATGTAACCGATGACGGGGCCGAGACGGATCTGGATCTGGGACATTACGAACGATATACCTCGGTCAAATTGACCCAGGATAATAATTTTACCACCGGCAGGATTTATCATTCCGTAATCACCAAAGAACGACGGGGGGATTACCTGGGAGGCACTGTCCAGGTGATCCCGCATATCACCGATGAGATCAAAAACAGCATCTTGCTGATGGCCAATGACACCGATGTGGCCATTATCGAAGTCGGCGGTACAGTGGGGGATATAGAGAGCCTCCCTTTTCTCGAGGCTATTCGTCAAATGAAGTCCGATTTGGGAAAGGAGAATGTCCTTTATATTCATCTGACCCTAGTTCCCCTTATCAAAACGGCCGGGGAAGTCAAAACCAAACCTACGCAGCACAGTGTTAAAGAACTTCGAAGCATCGGTATCCAGCCCGATATCCTGCTTTGTCGGACCGAACAGACCCTGTCTCCGGATATCAAGGCTAAAATTGCCCTTTTTTGTAATGTGGAAAAGGATGCGGTTATTACAGCCAAAGACGTGGAGAGTATTTATGAAGTCCCCTTATTCTTTCATCAAGAGGGATTGGATAACCAAATCGTAGAACGGTTGAATATCTGGACCCGTGCCCCGCGGCTCGAAAACTGGATCGCCCTGAACAAAACCATAAAAAACCTAAACGTTCCGGTTCGAATCGCCATTGTTGGGAAATACATCCATTTAAAGGAATCGTATAAGAGTTTAAATGAAGCCCTGGTTCATGGGGGCATTGCCAATAACTGCAAGGTCATCCTTGATTTTGTCGATTCGGAGGAAGTGGAAAAGCAAGGGGCCGAACATTTTTTGTCCGAAGTAGACGGGGTACTAGTCCCCGGTGGTTTCGGTTCCAGAGGGGTAGAAGGCAAAATCGCTTCGGTCCGCTACGCCCGTGAAAACCTCGTTCCTTACTTCGGGATCTGCTATGGCATGCATATGGCCGTCATCGAATTGGCCCGATCAAAGGCCGGTCTGGACGGGGCGAATACCACGGAAGTGGACCCGAACACTCCTTATCCAATCATTTATTTGATGAGCGAATGGTTCGATTACCGCAGTCAAAAAATCGAGCGTCGGGATAAGGATACGGATCTAGGAGGGACCATGCGTCTGGGGGCCTATCCCTGTCGGCTGGTGGCCGGTACCTTGGCCTATGCCAGCTATCAGCAAGAGGAGGTGTTTGAGCGTCACAGACACCGTTATGAATTTAATATGGCCTTTAAAGAACCCTTGACGGAAAAGGGGCTTATTTTGAGTGGACTTTCTCCGGATGGTTCTCTGGTAGAGATTGTCGAATTACATGACCACCCTTGGTTTCTGGGCTGTCAGTTTCACCCGGAATTCAAATCCCGTCCCATGAGTCCCCACCCTCTGTTCCGGGAATTTATCCGGGCCTCTTTGGAACATTCTCAAAAGAAATAAACAGGCAGAACCCTATTGAAAGAAATACAAATAAGAAACTGGAAGGTCGGAAAGACCAGTCCGTTATTGGTCATTGCCGGACCGTGTGTCATTGAAGATGAATCGACGACTGTGACGGTCGCTCGAGAACTTCATGGGATTCAGAAACGTCTGAACATTCCTCTTGTCTTTAAAGCTTCTTACGATAAAGCCAATCGAACTTCGATTCGCAGTTATCGAGGTCCCGGCCTGGAGGCAGGCCTGACCCTTTTAAAGTTTATCCGAGACCGCTTTGAACTTCCTGTTCTATCCGATGTCCATCAAGTAAGCGAAATTGAGAAAACCGTGCAGGTTTTGGATGTGATCCAGATACCGGCCTTTTTGTGCCGGCAGACCGATCTGTTGACGGCTGCAGGCCGAACAGGCCTGCCGGTCAATGTCAAAAAAGGCCAATTTCTTTCTCCCTGGGATATGCGCTTTGTGGTGGAAAAAATCACTGAAACCGGAAACGATCAGATCCTGTTAACCGAAAGAGGAACCACCTTCGGATATAACAATCTGGTGGTGGACATGAGGTCTTTTCCTATATTGTCCGGTTTTGGTTATCCGGTCATTTTCGATGCCACCCATAGTGTCCAACTCCCCGGAGAGGGGCAAGGGGTTTCCGGAGGAGAAAGGAAGTTTGTCCCTTATCTGGCCAAAGCGGCAGTGGCGGCCGGTGTTCAAGGGGTCTTCCTGGAAGTTCATCCTGACCCGGAAAAAGCCCTGTGCGACGGGGTCAATTCCTGGCCGTTGGATCAATTGGAACCTCTTTTGCGCAGCTTGATGGCGATTCATGAGGTAGTCCGAGAAAAAGAAAAGATGGTATAAGGTACAGGGTACAAGGTATAAGGCTTGAGGTTTAAGGAAAAAAGTCGTTTCTTTCCTAACAACCCTTTCCGAGAGATCTGGTTTTCAATTCCTTTAACCTTGTACCCTGTACCTCGTTCTCTGTACCTTTCACCTTGAAACGAATAAAAACCGATGGATTCCATACTCCGGAAGGCCAAAAAGATCAGGTTACTGCTGCTTGATGTGGATGGAATTTTGACCGATGGCCGGATATTTTACAACGGAAAAGGTCAGGAAATTAAATGCTTTTACGTTCAAGATGGCCAGGGAATTCGCTTGCTTCTGAGGGAAGGAATCGAAGTTGGGTTTCTTTCCGGACGTTCTTCCCGGGCCGTTGAAATGAGGGCCGAAGAACTGGGGGTTTCCTTTCTTTTTCAAGGGATCAAAGATAAAATAAAAATTTTTGAAAAACTCCTCCAAAAAACAAAACTTGACCCGGAGCAGGTTTCTTTTATGGGCGATGATTTTATGGATCTTCTGCTGCTTAAAAAAGTCGGTCTTTCGATCAGCGTGAGTAATGGCCATCCCCTGGTTCAGAAAAAGGTGGATTATGTTACCAGAGCGGCTGGGGGTCTCGGGGCTGTGCGAGAAGTGTCTGAATTGATTTTCAGGGCTCAAGGGAAATGGGAGTCCATCTTAAGAGACTATGGGTTTAAAAATTAAAAACAGAATTCATTGACTGGGGGATTGGATTTGTTTATTGTGGATCATGTGAAAAAAATAAAGAATATCCTGATCATTGGTATTCTTTGTGTGGTTGCTTTCTGGCTGGGGTTATACGCTTTCAGGACCCAGAAGCCGCCAACCCCGGTGCCCAAGGTTTCAAACGCCGGGACTACCCCCGGCAATGTCGGACTGCAACAAATCGATTTTGTTCAAGTTAAGAATGGGATTAAGTTGTGGGAACTGAAGGCCGAGGCGGTTGAATATCAGCAACCGAAGAACTTGGTCTCCTTTAAAAAGGTTACCCTGACCTATTTCCCTAAAGATGACAAACCGGTCAGCCTAGTGGGGAATCTGGGAAGTTTGGATACCCAAACGAAAAATATTTTCATTGAAGGGGAAGTGATCATTTCAACTCCGGATGGATATGAGCTTAAAGTCCCTTCTCTTTATTATCGGGAGGACACAAAAGAGGTATCCTCGGAAGGGGATGTCTCTTTTAAAGGTCCTAATATTATCTTGGATGGTCAGGGGATGACCATGAACCTTGATTCCCAGAAAGTTTGGGTGAAGAAAAAGGTCAGGATGACACTTTTTCATTCTTTTTTTGTGTCTTGATGAGGAGGGCGGACATGGCTTCATTAATGAGGTTACTCTTGGTTTTCATGACTATCACAGTCGTGGGATCAGGATTTTTTGTACCGCAATGGGGATTTGGAAAAAATAAAGATTCCTCAGACCCTCCCCGGCCTATTGTAACGACTGCCGACACCCTGGAATTGGACAATAAAAATAAAATAGCCACTTTTTCAGGAAATGTCGTGGCCAAACAGGAACAACAGGGGAAAGAGCCCATCATCATTTATTGCAATAAGATGGTGATTTATTCCATTGAGGAAACCGGCAAAAAACCTTCTTCCTCTTCGTCAAAAGAGAGCGAAAAAAAGAATCTGACCCAACAGAACCAGGTGGATAAGATTGTGGCCAGCGGCCAGGTCAAGATTCTTCAGGGCAAAGACGTGGCTACAGGAGAAACGGCCGTTTTTTACAACGCCGATCAGAAAATCGTCTTGTCAGGTAACCCAAAAGTCTGGCAGGGAAAGAACCTGATCAAAGGAGAGGAGATCACCGTCTGGATAAAGGAAAACAGAAGCTTGGTCACCAGCAAGGGGTCCAACCGGGTGCAGGCGGTGATATATCAAGAAGAAGAAAAATGAAAAAGTTAGCCGTTCGGGACTTGGTAAAAATATATCATAGAAAACCAGTGGTCAACAAAGTCAGCCTGCAGTTGACCGAGGGGGAGATCGTCGGTTTATTGGGGCCGAACGGTGCGGGCAAAACAACCACCTTTTATATGATAGTCGGCCTGACCCGCCCCAACCAGGGGACTATTTTATTAAATGAGGAAAGTATTAGTGAACTCCCCATGTACATTAGGGCCCGGAAAGGTATCAATTATCTTCCCCAGGAACCTTCGGTTTTTACCCGGCTGACTGTGGCCGAAAATATAATGGCTATTTTGGAAACCCTGGATATTTCAACGTTCGAGCGGGAAAACCGTTTGGCCGATCTTCTTCAGGAACTCAAACTGACACATCTGGCCCATCATAAAGCCTATTCCCTTTCTGGTGGTGAACGGAGGCGGGTGGAGATTACACGGGCCTTAGTCACTTCACCTTCTTTTATCTTGCTCGATGAACCTTTTGCCGGGATCGATCCTCTGGCCATCAATGATATCCAGAACATCATTGAGACCTTGAAAGTCAAGAATATCGGAATTCTGATTTCCGATCACAACGTACGTGAAACTCTTTCGGTATGTGACCGGGCTTATATCATTAATGAAGGGGTGGTCCTGGAAGAAGGGACTCCCCAGGAGCTGGCTGAAAGCGAGACGGCTCGAAAAATTTATCTTGGAGAAAAGTTTCAATTACCCTGATGGCCTTAGAAATTAAACAACAACTTAAGCTAACCCAGCAGTTGATCATGACCCCTCAACTGCAACAGGCCATCAAACTGCTGCAGCTGTCCCGGTTAGAGCTTTTGGATAGCCTTCATCAAGAGTTGGAGGCCAATCCGGTTTTGGAAGAGGCCTTAAACGAAGATCTGGAGTCTACCCAGACGGAAAAGGCCCCGGGAGAACCGGAGGACGAACCGGAAGATCGACAGGCCGAGGTGACAATCGGGGAACAGGCCTTTGAAGGTATGGATTGGGACAATTACATCAATGACTATACCCCACGAAGTGAGGACATTTCAGAAGACCGAGAGCTCTCTTCTTATGAAAATATGGTCTCCAAAAAGGCCTCGTTGGCCGATCATCTTATGTGGCAGCTTTCACTTTCCAATTTGACTCCGGAAGAAGAAATGGTCGGCGCCGAGATTATAGGAAATTTAGATGTTAATGGTTATCTGACGGCTTCCCTGGAAGAGATTTCCCAGAGCACTCATCAGGAAACGGCCTTTGTGAAAAAGGTTTTGCAGCGCATTCAGGAGTTTGATCCCCTTGGCGTGGCCTCCCGAGATCTCAAAGAATGCCTGCTTATCCAGGCCAGGCATCTTAACAGCCAAAATCCTTGGGTGGATTTGATTATCATGGAACATTTGAATTTGCTGGAAACTAAAAATTATTCGGCTATTGCCAGAATCTTACAGGCCCCGATCGAAGAGATTATCCCGGCCATAGAAATTATTTTACATCTGGATCCCAAACCGGGGCGGCTCTATAGCGACGAAGAGGCTCAATATATCAATCCTGATATTTATGTTTATAAAATCGGGGAGGAGGTTCATATTGTCCTGAATGAAGACGGTCTTCCCCGCTTGAGAATCAATGCCTTTTATAAGAAGGCCCTAGGTCAACGGGGATTCGTTTCGGAAGCCACACGCGACTATATTCAAGACAAGTTGCGTTCGGCCATTTGGTTGATCAAGAGTATTCATCAACGACAACGGACCATTTATCTAGTGGCCGAAAGTATTTTTAGATTTCAACGGGAATTTTTAGATTACGGTGTTTCCCACTTGAAACCTTTGATCTTAAAAGATGTTGCCGAAGAGGTCCAAATGCATGAATCGACTATCAGCCGGGTAACCACCAATAAGTATGTCCATACTCCCCAGGGCATTTATGAATTGAAATTTTTCTTCAATAGTTCTGTGGCTGGGGCCAATGGAGAAACCGTTGCCTCAGAAAGTGTCAAGGAAAGGATACGGCTTTTAATCGCCCACGAGGATCCCACACACCCCCTGAGTGATCAAGAACTTACCGAACTCCTTATGAAAGAAAATATATTTCTTGCTCGTCGCACCGTGGCCAAATATCGGGAAGCCTTAAGAGTCCTTCCATCCAATAAACGAAAAAATATCCCTATCCAGCAGTGGATGAATTCCAAAAAGATGAAAGTGTTAGAAGAAACCAAGGTAGAGAACAAAGATTAACAGAAAATAGGAGGTCATGATGCAAATTTCTGTATCTTTCCGGAATGTAGATCCATCGGATCATTTGAAAAGCTACGCGGAAAATCGAATGGCACGTTTTAAGAAATATATGGAAGAGCCGATAGAAATTCACCTAGTCCTTTCTATTCAAAAATTTAGGCATACAGCCGATGCGACTATTTCGGCTAATGGAATAAAAATCAAAGCACAGGAAGTAACAGGCGACTTATATTCGGCCATCGATATGGTTTTAGATAAAATAGAAAAACAAATTAAAAGACATCGAGAAAAGATCAAAGAGCATAAACCGGAGGGCAACGCCAAGGGTCAGGCCAAGGTGAAAAAAAGGGGTGAGGAAGGAGAAACCGAGGCAGTCGATTCTCCCCAGATTGTGAAGACCGAAAGGGTCCTTGTTAAACCCATGGATGCGGAAGAAGCTTCTTTGCAACTCAAGCTGTCGAACAGTGAATTTCTGGTTTTTACCAATTCCAAAACCCGCCTGATTAATGTTTTATATCGCCGAAAAGACGGGAATCTCGGATTGATTGAGCCGACGAGTTGATATGAAAATTTGTCAATATTTAACTCCTGATTTAATCCTGCCGGATCTGAAGGCCCGGAATAAGGAAGGGGTGTTGACGGAATTGGCTGATTGGATCGTTGATCGGGTGCCCGGTATGAAAGCCGGGGAGGTCCTTCAGGTATTACTGGACCGGGAACGTCTGGGTAGTACCGGAATTGGGGAAGGGTTTGCCATTCCTCATGGAAAATTGAAAACCTTAGATCGAATGGTCATTGCTTTTGGCCGATCACACCAAGGGATCCCCTTTGATTCCTTAGATGGAAAATCGGCTTTTTATTTTTTTGTTTTGATAGCTCCGGAGGATTCCGCCGGTCTTCATTTAAAGGCCTTGGCCAAGATTTCTCGTTTTATGAAAAACAGCTCCTTCAAGGAGAGTCTTTTTAGGGCTTCTAATCGAGAAGAGTTGCGAAAGGTTATTCAGGAACAAGATGATTTGATATAACAAGGTTCAAGGGCCTGCGCCGAGCTCAGCCGAAACGGTCAAGAGATCGAGCGGAACCCAAGGAAGTTACAAAAACAAACCCTCCTTTTTCTTATTCATGGGGGAGTTGAATGCCAACAAAGAGTATCCGTTTGGTGGTCATTACCGGCTTATCCGGATCGGGCAAAAGTACGGCCTTGAAGGCCTTTGAGGATATCGGATTTTTCTGTATCGACAATCTGCCTGCTACCTTGCTTCCCCGTTTCTTAGAACTGAGAGATCAAATATCCAGGGAGGTCTTTAAAATTGCCCTGGTTATGGACCTCCGGGGAAAAGATTTTTTAACCAATTTCCCCAAGATTTTCCAGGAAGTCAAACGAAAAGGATATATCGTTGAAGTGTTGTATTTGGAGGCCGAAGAAGAGATTTTAATCCGTCGTTTCAGCCAGACCCGGCGCCATCATCCTCTTGGAGACCATCGGACCATTTCGGACACCATCCGCCTGGAAAGAAAGAAGATGGAACCTATCAAGCGGTTGGCGACTTTTCGCTTGGATACTAGCCATCTCAATGTGCATCAACTTCGGGAAGAGATCCTTCGGCTTTTTTCCAAGGTGGCCCAACCGATTAAGATGACCATGAACCTGATCTCTTTTGGCTATAAATACGGCCTACCCAATGAAGCTGATATCGTTATGGATGTACGGTTTCTGCCCAACCCCTTTTTTGTTGCGGAATTGAAGGAAATGGACGGGAATCAAAAACCGGTCATCGATTATGTGATGAAATGGAAGGAGACCAAGGTTTTTTTAAAAGCATTTTACGAATTGATTTCTTTTCTGATTCCTCAATACCAGAAGGAAGGAAAATCCCAAATCACCATTGCTGTGGGCTGCACAGGGGGAAGGCACCGTTCAGTTACTATAATCAATGCATTATCTGAGTTATTAAAAAAGCAGAAACTCTTACTAAATATTCACCATCGGGATATTCGGTTGGGGTAGGTTGGAGGCAACAGGCCTATGATTGGAATTGTTATTGTAACCCATTGTAACCTGGGTCAGGAACTTATACGCTCGGCGGAGTTTATCACGGGAAAGTTCAGCCAGACCCGGGCGGTTTCTCTTAATCCAGAGGACCAAGAGGGGGCTCTGCGGGGTAAGATTGCCGAGGCCATCGAAAAGGTGGATACCGGGGGTGGAGTTATACTTCTCACGGATATGTTTGGTGGAACCCCATCCAATATCTGCCTTTCTTTTTTAACTGACGGAAAAGTTGAGGTGGTTACCGGGGTAAATCTGCCCATGTTGATCGGTCTGATTTCAAAAAGGGAAGGGAAATCCTTAAATCAAGTTGCTCGGGAGATCAAGGATTATGGCCTACGAAGCATTGCTTTGGCGGGAGAGATATTGAAAAAGGAGGCCAAATAAAGGATTTATCTTTGATCCTTCATCCCGCTCAACTGGACGACCTTTCAGATCTGTTAGTTATTGAATCGGCCTCTTTTGTTCAACCTTGGTCGGAAGCACTTTTTCTGTCTGAGCTGGTGAAGTCTCCCCCCAGTATTTATGTGGCCCGATGGGATTCTAAAAGCCCTGTCGTAGGGTATATTTGTTTCTGGTCGGTGGCCGATGAAATTCAATTGCATAATCTCGCTGTCCATCCCGACTGTCGCCGTCAGGGAGTAGGCCGCCGTTTATTGACTTTTCTTTTAACCCAGGCCCAAGAAAAAAGAACCCCAAAAGTGTTTTTAGAAGTCCGGCCTTCCAATTGGATCGCTATAGCCCTATATCGCTCTCTCGGATTTAAAATACTTTATCGACGTCCCGGCTATTATGCCCCCTCAGGAGAAGACGCCCTGGTGATGGAATGGTCCGGTTAACAGGGTGATGAAAAACGCTGATCTGTCCCGCCATAAGCGGGATTGCCCTCATCCCTCCCCGCCTTTCGGCGGGGCAGGCTTATTCCGACGTACTTCTATGTACGACTCATTTCTCTGGCTTTTGGACGCCTTGCATCTCAACGTTTTTGATCACTCTGTTACAAATAAGCTTTTTTTGCTATAATTAATTTGTTCGTTCCCAATGTTCGGGGATCCAATATCGTTCAAAATTCCCATTTGACCCGTAATTTTCTACCCAATGCTCAGGAACCCATCGTTCCCGAGGGGACGGGGGATGGGAAGGTGGGCCATAATAATCAGGGGGATTATACGCCCGAACAAGGCAGTAATCGTTATCATAGTCCCTTGGAGGATGAAAAATTTGGCCCAGGAGGATAGCCGATCCTACCCCAATAGCTACGCCCGACCAGAAATGATTCAGTCCGGCCAAAGCTGGGGTGACTGCAGATAAAGTTACAGTCAAGCACAGGATCAAGAAAATGACAGCTACTTTTTTATGGTCTTTTCTCCTTTTCTTTTTTAAGTTTTGGGCTTGCTTAAAGAGAAAAGATTAAAAAATCCATTTTTAACTATTTATTTGTTTTTTTGTCTATATTAGGTAACTAAAACAAATGACTGATGACCAGTTAGTCGAGCGGGTGAAAAATGGGGATTCCAGGGCCTTTGAAGAACTGGTCGTTCGACACCAGAAACCTATCTATTATTTTGTTTTAAGGGTATTGAAGAACCCCTTGGATGCGGAAGATACGGTCCAAAAAATATTTTTGTTGGCCTATCAAAATATCAAAGGATTCCGTGCTGATGCGACTTTTAAGACCTGGTTATATCGAATTGGTATCAATCAATGCTATAATTTTTTTCGTCAGAAAAAAATTCGGGACACTATCTCTGTGGACGATATCCCGTTAACCGATTCAAAAGCCGACCAGGAGGGAGATTTATCAGACAAGGAAAGGTTGGCCTATCTTCAGAAGACCGTGGAACGTCTTCCTTATAAACAAAGGATGGTGGTGACCTTGAGGATCTACCAGGAACTCTCATTTGAAGAGATTGGAACGGCTCTAAATATCAGGACCAATTCAGCCAAGGTCAACTTTCACCATGCCGTGGAAAAACTGAAAAATTGGATAAAATAGAAAAAAGATGAAAAAAACAGCCTGTAAGAAGTTCAAGAAAATGGCTGGCGATTATTATCAAAATCTGCTTTCGCCCGGCCTTGCTGAACTGGTGGAGGCCCACTTGTCTGGATGCCCATCCTGCAGGAAAGAATATGAGCAAACCTGGAAGGTTTTGAATTTATTAAAAGAGAATCGTTTGGCTGATCCGGGGCCGGCTTTTTGGCAAGGACTGAATTCCCGGGTTATAGCTCAAGTCCGTCTTTCTCGGCCGGAATTCAAGGAAACCCCTTGGTATAGAAAAGTCTGGAGTAGTCCTTTCTGGTGGCCGGGTTATGCCTGGGCCACAGCCTTGATCCTGATACTGTTGACCCCTGTGGCCATTTATACTATTCATATTCAAGGCCATAACGTACCATCAGTCCTGGAAATTCAAGACCAGGTGCCGAAATGGGAGACAGGGAGTGAGCCGTTGTCCATGGCCGTTGAATCCCTATCCGACAAGGATGCCGTTCGTTTAGCCAAAAGGGTAGTGGTCCGGATGGGAAAGGACTTACCCGGCCCTACCCGTTTGTTGATGCAAGATGAGACACATTGGGATATTTCCCGATCCACCGAAGGACTCAATAATGAAGAACTGGAGGTCCTGATTAAAAAAATGGAAACCGGCAGATCCGGCGGTATGAAGGAGGAAGAAGATTATGTCTGTTAAGAATAGGTTGGGGATCTTTCTTCTTTCGTTGATTCTTGGAAGTTCTCTGGCTTGGGCCGAACCCTGGAAAGAATTTAAAGACCCCCGAGAAAGAAGCTGGGAACGAATCAAGACGATCAAGATGTGGAAATTGACTGAAGTCCTTAAACTTGACCGGGAAGGGTCCGCCCGGTTTTTTACGATCAACCATCAATATGAAGAAAATAAAAGAAAAGTGCATCGTGCATATCACGAGGATATCCAAAGACTTCGAAATCTTCTGCGGGATATGAATCCCCAGGATCGGGAGTTGCGAGACCTGGTGCTTCGACTAAAAAACCGCAAAAAAGAAATGAACGATCTGGAATATAAACAAATGGAAGAAGAAATGAATTTACTGAGACCAGACCAGCAGGCCCGGTATTTCCTGTTTCAGATAGACTTCCGACGGGAGATGGAGGATATGATCCGTGAAGTTCAGGGAGAAAGACCCCCCAGACCGGGACTTGAAAAACCGCCAATAAGATAAAAAAAATAAATCAGGATATGGGGATCTTTAGAAAGAGCCCCTTCTTTAATTTAGCCTTCCTGTCGAAAGGCTTTCCCCGGATATCGAACGGCCATGACGGTGCAATGGGCTCGACGGGCCACATTTTCGGCGGTACTGCCGAAGGTGATCCGATCCAATTCGGAACTGCCGGCGGCCCCCAAGATGATGAAATCCATATTCTGTGCCCGGGCAAAACGGATGATCTCCACAAAAGGAACCCCGCTGGCCACATGAAATTCCCAATTATTTCTTAAAGCACCCATTTGGGGTCCATAATGTGCTTTTAATCTTTGGGTGCCTTTTTCAATGATCTCCGCAGTGAAAAAGTTTTTTTCGCCGCCCATAACCGATTCATGGGTCACACTGGGCATATCTTTATAGGGAGCATGCAAAACATGTAAGACAAAAAGCCGGGCCTGGTATTTTTCGGCTATATCCAAAGCGGTTAAAAAGGCATAATCGGCATCTTCCGAAAAGTCTGTACAGAAAAGAATCCTCTCATATTTTATGGCCATAGGACCTCCAAGGATGTATATAAAATTTTATATTTCTCATTAATGAAAATGGTTCGATTCAGATCGATGCTCAAGGGCCATTTCATAATTGATAAACAATAGGCCATGGACATTATCTGCCGGACCCTGAAATAAAATTTCCAGCTTTGTTTAAATCCGGATTATCTTTATTTTGTCCTTCAAGACGCTCTTTCTGGATCTTTTGAAGTTTACGCCAGATCACTTTCACCTGTCTGCGGGTTTCTTCAAGAGAACCGGAGTTGTCCACAATCAGATCACAATACCCCTTTTTTTCCTCAACGGACATTTGGGAACGAATAATGTTCATGGCCAATTCTTTGATTATCCCGTCCCGTTCCATTAGACGTTTTAACTGGACTTCCTCCGGGGCATAAACCATCAACAGGAGGTCGAACAAGGTTTGTAGATGAGCCTCAATGATAAGCGGACCTACCACCTGTATGATGACCGGTTTTTCCCCTTGAGAGAGTTTTTCGACCTGCTTTAAATAGGCTTCAAACATTCTCGGGTGGGTGAAACTTTCCAGTTTTGTACGTTTTTCCTTATCCCGAAAAACGATCTCTTTGAGCTTCTCACGGTCGAGTGTTTTGTCTTCCGACAGGACCTGTCCTCCGAAATAAGAAACAATATCCCGGTAGGCCGGTTTACCGGGTTCCATAACCTCCCGGCTTAAGACATCAAAATCGATCATCGGGGCGCCCATCTCCTCCAGCATTCTGGCCACAGTGGACTTTCCCGTGGCAATACTGCCGGTTACCCCAAGCTGGAGTCGGCGGGGAGTTCGCTTGCGTCTGCCTGATCCGGCCCCTCCGCGAATCAGTTTTTCCCCATATCGACTGTTGTTCACGATGCTCTCCTTTTCCCTTTCCCTTTTCGCCTCTTTTCTGTTGCCCTCGGCCCGGGAACTATTTTCTAAAAGGATTACTATATTCCTGGTCGGGGAGCAAATGAAAAAATTGGTTCAGATTAATAAAATAGCTTTTGACTTTCTATTGGCAGAATTAGCCTAACAGTTTGGGTTCAAAACGGCCGGATTTGTCCTCATTTTCCAAAAATTCCATCTTCGGAGGTCCATTTCAGGCCCTTTTAAAATGATGAGCAGGCAGATATTTTTCTTGATTGCTGCAACCTTGTCGTGCTAATTTGCTAAAATTATTGAAACACCCTGTTCCCTGCCGAACGGATGTCGGCAGCTTCGAATTCATCAACCCAAGGTTTCTATATTAGGGGAAGGCGATATGTTTTTTAAAACCAGTCTTTATGTCGCTTTGATTCTTTTCGGGATCGGGACGTGTTACAAAGTCCTGATGTGGTTTAGACGGCAGGCCGGCGATCCATTGGGAAAAATATCCGCCCCCAAGCGAGTTATTGAGGCCGTCAAAGGAATATTTTCAACCATCTTCAGCCTAAAACTGTTTCGTCTGATTAAAGTTTGGTTTTTGGAAGTCTTCATTCAAAAACAGATAGGCCGGGAAGGTTTTCTCCGCTGGTTCATGCATTTTTGCATCGCCTATGGATTTATCTTTCTGCTTTTGATGCATGCCTTGGATCGCTTTGTCAGCCAAAAATTGTTTGCCGAATACCAGTCCACTCTCAATCCCTTTCTTTTCCTTCGAAATCTATTCGGGGGCATGATGCTGGTCGGCATAGGAATTGCCGTCTATCGCCGGATCACCAACCGGACTATGCGATTGACCACGCGGGGTGTAGATATCTATGCCCTGGTGGTTCTTTCCCTGATCGCCCTTTCCGGATTTATTTTAGAGGCCACCAAGATCGTTTCCCATCAGCGGTACGAAGAAATGGTTTCCGAATATTCTTCCATATCGGATGAACAGGAGGCCAGGGCCTTGAAGGCCTATTGGGCCAAAGAATTTGCCGTGGTCTTTCCCCAGACCCCATCCATGGATACCGCCTCCTTAACTAAAGGCAAAGAGGTCCATGTTCTCAATTGTGCTTCCTGTCATTCCAAACCGACTGCGGCCTTTGTGTCTTTCGGTCTGGCCAAGGCGATCACTCCTTCGGCTCTAATCTTGAGTCAGAAAGGTATCAGAGAATCTCTTCTATATTTCCATTTCCTGGTCTGTTTTCTGGGCGTGGCCTTGCTGCCATTCACCAAATTTTTCCATATTCTGACCAGCCCTTTGGTGCTTCTGATCAATGGGGTGATGGATCGCACCAAGTCCTCTCCGGCCAATATCGCCACGGTCCAGGCCATCGAGCTGGATGCCTGCACCCATTGCGCTACCTGCAGCCTGCATTGTTCGGTGGGACCGATCTACCAAGAGATCCCCAATATAACTATTTTGCCTTCTGAAAAATTGGCGGCTTTATCCTCTCTGGCCTCTAAGAACGGGAAGTCCCTCCCTATCTTGCCGGTTATCAGCGAAGGGGCTTCCATCTGCACCAAATGTTATCGCTGCACTACCGTCTGTCCGGTTGGGATTGTCCTTCAGGATCAGTGGCTAACTCTGGATAATGGCTTGATTCATCTGGAATGTCCCGAACCTTATATTCGTGTACGAAATGCCTTTACGGCCAAGTTCGATTCGGATCGAAAAAAAGCCATTATCCCCTTAACGTCAGCCAAGAAAAAATTCAAACAGGGAGTGGGGCTTTCCCTCCAGGGCAGTACCTTTCATCAATGTTTCACCTGTATGACCTGTTCCAATTCCTGTCCGGTGGTAGTCCATTACCAAAATCCCGGCGAAAAATTGGGATTACTACCCCATCAGATTATGCAAAGTTTAAAATACGGGATTCAGGATAATGTCTTGGGGGCCGGAATGGTCTGGGACTGCCTGGGCTGTTATAATTGCCAGGAAAACTGCCCTCAGGGGATCCGGGTAACGGATATCTTATTTGAACTTAAAAATGAAGCTTACCAACAGGCTAAAAATCTAACTCCCGGGGAACGGGAATCGGGAGAACCATTATGAAATACAGCTTATTTCCAGGATGCAAAATTCCTTACTATGTCCCCCAATATGAGACCTCCAGCAGAAAGGTTTTGGAACAATTCGATGTCGAATTAGAAAATATTGAATTTAATTGCTGCGGATACCCTGTCCGCTTTCTGGACTTCAAGGCCTTTATCCTTTCTTCGGCCAGAAATATCGCTCTAACCGGTGAAAAAGGATTGCCTTTGCTCTGCCTTTGCAAGTGCTGTTACGGGACGTTACGATATGCGGATATCCTATTGAGAAAAGATGAAGCCCTTTTGAAAGAAATCAACGAAGAGTTAAAGGCCGATGGCCTCCGGTATCCGGAACAGGTGGAAATCAAGCACCTGTTAAACGTCCTTTATGAGGATGTCGTTTTGGAAAATATCCAGAAAAAAAATGTCCGACCCTTTCAGGGTCTCAAGGTAGCCGCCCATTATGGATGCCATATCCTCCGGCCTCACGATGTGGTCCAATTTGACAACCCGGTTAATCCGAATAAATTTGAAAAACTCATAGAAGTGACCGGGGCATCCAGTGTGGATTGGCCGCTCCGACTTCAATGCTGCGGGGACTCCCTAAATGGGAAAAACGATGTTTTGTCCCGGAATCTGGGGGAGAAAAAGATCAGATCAGCCGCAGAGGCCGGGGCTGATCTGATTTGTGTCGGCTGTACCCATTGCCAAATGCAGTTCGACCGGATCGGAGCCCAAATGATGGAACAAGGGGAAACCGTAAAAGTTCTGCCCTCCATTCTCTATCCCCAATTGCTGGGCCTGAGCCTGGGGCTGGATGGGAAGTCGCTCGGAATAAGCCAAACATTGCTTGAGCAATTGCAGATTTAATTTTTTTATCCCTCACACGGAGGGGATTGCTCAGCTTCAGCCTTGATTTTCGGGCCCGGGCTGGATGAGTAACGGCGATGATTTTGACGGATCAGGTTCTGCAGCTTTTTCCTTAGACGAAGGTGTTGGGGAAGAAATGGAGGTGTCCGAAGGGGAATTTTGGGGTTGGTTTTGATCACACCCTTTCAGGATCTCAGGAGGTGCAGGGGGCAAATCCTTTTTCTCCTCGGCAAACAGAAAACCGGCTAATAGCATAATAAATAGAAAAGGCCACGCCTGGGTTTTTAATATTTTTTGAATCGTTATCATATCCATTCCTTCCCGATTGATTATTCCTTCTTAATCCAGACGGCTATCTGTTTTTACTCGGGACCTGACCACGGATACGACTTTTCCGTTAACCAGTAAGGTCGGGCTTCTCATGATCCCATAGGAGGCGATCTTTTTCATATCGGTAACATGTTCCAGGTCAGCGGTCAAGTTCAATTCGTTCAGGACCTCCATAACCCGGTTGAATACGGTTTGGCAATTAAGCCCTGCCCCGGAATTTTAATTTCCAGTAATTCCTAAAGGACGGCGTTAAATAGAAAGCCGACCAATAAAATTCCCGTAGTAACGACGCCGATAAATACGGCGATCAGGGTCGGTTTCAAAACCTTTCGCAGGATAATGGTTTCCGGAAGTGAAAGTCCTATGACGGCCATCATAAAGGCCAGGACTGTGCCTAGGGCGGCCCCTTTTTCCAGAAGGGCTTGAACTATCGGGATGATCCCGGCGGCATTAGAATACATGGGGACTCCGAGAATTACGGCCAACGGCATCGACCACCAGGCCTCCCGGCCCATGAAAGAGGCCATGAAGCCCACGGGCACATAACCATGAATGGCCGCTCCCACAGCGATACCGGCCAGCAAATAGGGCCAGACCTTGCCGACAATATCCTTGACCGCCTGCCAGGCATAGTCGATCCGAGCTGACCAGGTCAAGGTCGTCATCATCAAGGGGATGCCGCTGCTCCTCATTTCCCGGACCCAATCTTCGATATATTTTTCCATACCCAGTCTGCCGATCACCCAGCCACAAACTATGGCAATCAGCAAACCGGTAATTAGATAAAGCGCAGCCACCTTCCAGCTAAACAGGCCGAATAATAATACCAAAGCGATTTCATTAATCATGGGGGTGGAGATTAAAAAGGAAAGGGTAACCCCCAGGGGAACCCCGGCTTCGATAAAGCCGATAAACAAGGGGATGGCCGAACAAGTACAGAATGGAGTGGCAACGCCCAGCCCTGCGGCCATAACATTCCCCAGCGATTCTTTTTTGCCGGACAAAATAGCTCTGGTTTTTTCAGGGGTAAAGAAAGAACGTAAGATGCCCACCCCAAAGACCACCAAGGTGAGAAGCATCAGTGCTTTTGGTGCGTCATAAAGGAAAAAGAAGACTGCCCCACCCAGGTGAGACCCCGGGGACAGCGATAAAAGCTTAAATGCCAACCAGGAGACGGCCGGGGACAATTGAAGGTAAATAAACCACCAGACCAAAAGACCGAAGGCGATGAAAAAGAGTTTCCGTTTCAAAGAAAAGTCGACAAATTTTTCTTTAAGCGGTGTGGAACAGGAGCAAGATATTTTTTCGTCCATGTTTTAACGAACCCGTGTTGGTTTTTGAATAAGAATTTATATATTGTTAATTTGGAATATAATAATAATGCAGAGATCTGTCAAGGCAAATAATTACTGTATAATCTATGATTATTTTCTTGACAAAGTATTTTAAAATTATATATTCATATTTAGCAATATATTGGGGGAAATAAAATGAAAGCCTTTGTCAAGGTCATGAAGGCCCTTTCC
>JBEKPQ010000007.1:0-78312 GCA_049520575.1 Thermodesulfobacteriota bacterium
CCAACTGCACTGCATCTCGTTTGAACTCACGGCTAAAATAACGATGTCTTTCCCCCATAGGCACCTCCTTCCTAATAATACAAATTCTTAGAGGTGTCCATTATTTCGAGGAAAGGTCAAACAGTAATCGTTATCAAGTCGGCAAGAGATTTAAACCTGTTGCAGCCTAACCAGAGATCCCTCCGTCTCCTTGGCTTTTGGCCCTGTTTTTCTCCTTGACTATGTCTTTTTCTTCCCTTAACCTCTTTCTATTAAAAAGCAAGTTCTTATCAAATAAATGTCAAATAAAAAACATTCAGTCTGTCTACCTAATTATTACAGCTTTCTGTTAACTATAATCGACGGACACAAGCGGATATCCCCACGGATATGATCTTGACACCTTCAATTTCCCTTTGTTATTTTAAAATAATAATTTCCCATTCATCACAAATAGTTATTAATCAGTTCTTATGGAAAAAGAAAGAGTCGTTATAACCGGACTGGGAACCATCAATGCCATCGCCGGGAGTGCGTCTAAATTCAGCGCAGCTCTAAGGGAAGGTGTATGCGGCATCGGACCGGTCACGGTCTTTGATACAGCCGATTTCAGAACCCGGACCGGCGGGGAAGTAAAAAACTTTGTCCCCCGCGAGATGATCCCGCCGGAATTCACATTAAAGCGTATGTCTCGTTCGGACCGCATGGCTACGGCGGCTGCGATAGAGGCCTTGAGCGATGCGGGACTTTTCCCTTTTCCGGAAGTCCTGCAGGCGGATACCGGCGTTGTTATTGGCGGCGGGGCCGGCGGCATGCTGGAAGGCGAGGAGGCCTATCGCCAATATCTCCAGGGCAACGAAAAAGGCGTCAGGTATTCACGTTTTTCAGCCTTTTGCTGCGCCTCTTCCGCAGACCAGATCGCCTCAAACTTAGGGCTCATGGGACCCAAAACCACATTCATGACCGCCTGTTCATCCGGCGCCACGGCCATCGGGTATGCCGGGGATCTGATCCGGGAGGGAATGGCAACCGTTGTTATCGCCGGCGGCACTGAACCCCTTTGCCGCATTACTTATGCCGCTTTTAATGCCCTGCAGGCGGTGGATCGGGAATATTGCAAGCCTTTTGACAAAAACCGGCAGGGGCTCTCTCTCGGCGAAGGTGCCGGCATCATGATCCTGGAGGCATTGAGCCAGGCGCAAAAGCGGGGGGCGCACATCTATGGAGAGCTCCTCGGATACGGGGTGAGTTGCGACAGCTACCATATGACCGCTCCGGATCCCGAGGCTTCCGGGGCCGTGCGCTGTATGGAGGCCGCCTTGCAGGACAGCGGCGTAACCCCTGAGCAGGTGGACTATATCAACGCTCATGGCACGGCCACCTCTGCTAACGATGTGATAGAAACCAGGGGGATCAAGGCGGTTTTCGGCAAACGGGCCTATCACATCCCGGTAAGTTCCACAAAATCCATGACGGGCCACACCTTGGGCGCGGCCGGCGCCATTGAAGGAGTGGCTTGCGTTCTGGGGATTTTTCAGCATTTTATTCCGCCAACGATTCACCTGACCGAAAACGACCCCGAATGTGATCTTGACTATGTTTCCGAAGGTTGCCGGAAGGCGGAGGTGAATATTGTTCTTTCCAATTCTTTTGCCTTCGGCGGAAACAACACCGCTATTGTTTTGGGAAGGTACACCCCGAGAGGGATTGCCCATGAGTAACCCGTCGGTTACAAAGTGTAATCGTGTGGTCATATCCGGGGTCGGCCTGGTCACTCCCTTAGGGTTTGGAAAGGATGCTTTCGCCCAGAAACTTTTCAAGGGAGACAGCGGCATCTCCCCGATTACGACTTTTGATACGTCTCATTTTGCTTCCAAACTTGGGGCGGTCGTGATGGATTTTGACGCCAAGGCTTTCATCTCCCTGAAAAATCTTCGCAAGATGGACCGGACCTCCTCTCTGGCATGTGCTTCAGCCAGGATGGCCATGGAAGATGCCGTGTTCAGCATAAGCGTCTCCAACCGGGATCGGACGGGGATTATCCTGGGGACTGCCGTTGGCAGCACTGACGTTGCCGCCAAGTTTGCCGGAGGGCTTTTCAGCGAAGGTCCGGGTATGGCCAGTCCCTTTCAAGTGCCGAATACTGTGATGAACGCACCAGCCGGCCATACCTCCATCGAGCTTGGCTTCAGGGGGATCAACTCAACCATCAATCACCATGAGGCTTCGGCCGAGACCGCCATTGTCTACGCAGCCTCTGAAATTAAACAAGGTCGGGCCGATGTCATGTTCGCCGGTGGAGTAGATATTATTTCAGAATTCTTTTTTAGAGTGCTGACCCATTTTAAGGCCCTTTCCGCGGCAAACGGAGGGCCAGAAGGAGCGCGTCCTTTTGACATCCAGAGAAACGGACCGGTAGTCGGTGAGGGGGCGGGGGTGGTCTGCCTTGAGACCTTCACGCAGGCTGAGGCCCGCGGGGTCAGACCCTATTGTGAAATTGCCGGATGGGGCCTGAGCTCAGCACCGGCCCCCCCCACCGATTGGCCTTCAGATCCCCGAGGGCCAGTCCTGGCGATCACACGGGCGCTGAATTCGGCCGGGATCGCTCCCGGCGACATCGATTATGTCTCGGCCGCCGCCAGCGGCGGCAGCAAACTGGACGCCCTTGAGGCCGAAGCGCTCTCCATCGTATTTGGAAGCGCTGTTGATCGACCTTATATCAGCGCCATTAAAGGGGCTGTGGGTGAGAGCTTCTCCTCCGGGGGGGTAAGGACGGCGGCCATGGCCTTATCGATAAAGGCCGGAAGCATTCCCCCCACGGTCGGTCTTAAAAATCCGATCCGTCCTCTGCGGTTTGTCATGGACAAAAAGATAGACATTCCGATCAATTTCGGCCTGATCAACGGGTTTTCATCCGGGGGGACCTTTGTTTCGCTGGTGCTGAAGAACATTACATGACGACTTCGTAAAAAGTCCGGAAGTCCCGTGTTTCGCGGGATTGCGCTTCATCCTTCGTCTCTCCCCGGCTTTGCCGGGGGCTTATTGCGGCGTACTTCCATGTACGCCTCATTCCTCAGGATTTGCGCGCCTTGCAGCCGGTCGGGCCGCTCGGTCCGCTCGACTTTGTCGAGCTTTAAAAAGGTTCCCGGTTGGGAACCGATCGTCGAGCTTTTGAAAAGGCATCCTGTCCGACTCCCTCTGGGAGTCTCCCCAAAAGATCGGCAGAGCCGATCGGCCGGATGCCGTATGCCGACCTATTTAAAGGCCTCCGAGGAGGCCGGCCGAACTTTTTACAAAGCCGTCCGGATTTTGACTTTTTTCGAATTTATCTTACCAAAGGAGCAATCTCGATGAACATAGGGGAGTGGATTTACAAGCGCGCGCTGACTTATCCGCAGCGGCCTTTTCTAAAACAGGGAGACCGGGCATTCACCAACCGTCAGTTCAATGCGCGGGCGAACCAAACCGCCCACGCGCTAACCGCGCTCGGCATCAAAAAGGGTGAACGTGTTGCAACCCTGATGATCAACTCCAGCGAATTTCTGGAAGTCTTTTTTGCCTGTGCTAAAACAGGTGCGATGATCGTCCCTCTTAATTTAAGACTGGCGCTGCCGGAACTGGTTTATATTGTTAAAGATGCCGCTCCCCGCGCCCTGATCTATTCTGCTGAATTCGCAGACAAGGCCGAGGGGCTTAAAGCGGCATCCACAGCAGTTGAACATTATCTCCAGCATGGCGGCGAAAGTTTATCCGCCGATCCTTCTCTTTCTGATTTTACGGCCTCCTTTCCGGAAGAAGAACCGATTCCCGCAGAGGAATTGACCCTGAAAGATCCCTTGGTAATCATGTATACCTCCGGAACGACTGGCGTTCCCAAAGGGGCCGTGCTTTCGCATGAAAACTTTCTTTTTGGGGCCATCCATTCTCTGATCGGCTATGGCCTCAGCTCCAACTGCAAATCCCTGGTTGTGGCCCCCCTTTTCCACATCGGGGCCCTGGGCGCCTCGGCCACTCCGGTTATTTATGCCGGGGGCTCGCTGGTTCTTAAAAGTTTCAACAACCCTTCGGAAATTGTTGAGTTGATTTGCGCTGAAAAAATAAACTACATGTTTGCGGTGCCATTGATGTTTGACATGATGGCCAAAACTGATGTCTGGGAACGAGCTGATTTTTCCCACGTCTATTTCTTCATAGCCGGCGGGGCTTCCATGCCCGTTGACCTGATCCGCAAGTATCAGGAGAGGAAAGGCGTCCGGTTCGCTCAAGGGTATGCCATGACCGAAACCCTGCGATTGACCTCTCTGGATCTCGAAGATTCGATTCGCAAAGCCGGCTCGGTTGGTAAAGAGGTATTCCACACCCTACTCCGCATCGTGGACGACAGCGGCCAGGATGTTCTGCCGGGCGAAGTGGGAGAGATTGTGGTAAAGGGCCCGACCGTTTTTTTAAAATACTGGAATAAGGAGCAAGAGACGCGGGCGGCTTTCCGCGGTGGATGGTTTTACACCGGCGATCTTGGGAAACAGGATGATGAGGGGTTTCTTTATATTGTCGGACGAAAGATCGATATGATTATCAGTTCGGGCGAGAATATTTATGCCGCCGAAGTGGAGCGGGCCATCGAATCGATTCCTCAGGTGGCGGAAGCCGCAGCGATCGGGATGCCGGATCCCAAGCGGGGTGAAGTAGTGGTGGCTTTTGTTTTGCTGAACCAGGGCACGGCGATGACGGATGAAGAACTGATTGAAGCCCTCCAAGAAAAGATTGCTCACTTTAAGATTCCCAAAAAGGTCATTTTTGTAAAAGAATTTCCCCGCAACAGTGCAGGTAAAATACTGAAAAGGGAGCTTAAGGACAGGCTCGGACCTAAGGTTTAATCAGAATAAAACGGTCCCTCCTGATCTTTTAGCCAGCCCGGTCCCTTTTCATATCTATGGCGATCAAGCGAACTTGGGCGGTGAGGTTTAAGAGAAAAGCCGCCTCGGGTTGTTTGCCCTTGCGAAGCGTATGATATTCGGCTGCCTTGATACGCTGAACGACCATTTCTTCCTTCATCTGGCATTCGTTCAGGTACTGCTCGATCCTCTTACGGAAGGCCTGGCAGTCGGCCACAGCAGTCTTGAAAAATCTTTCGCATTCCTCTTGGCGCACTACGGAGTGATGCCCCAACAGAATGGTTTTCGGCGCTCTCTTTCTGACCCGCTCGATGGAGTCAAGATAATCCTCGTAGCTGGATAGAAACTGGGGCGCCACCCAGACATCATCTCCAGGAAGTATTCCGAGCGCATCGCCCGGGAGCACAGCCTCCAAATGGTGAAGGAAAAAGCTCAAGCTGTCGCTGGTGTGGCCGGGAGTGGCGAAGCTCTCAAGCGATGCCCCTCCGCCTAGATCGACCAAATCCCCGTCTTTAAGAATCTGTTCAATCGTCAGGAGGCTGTAATCAAAATCTTCGGGGATAAAAGCCCTTTCCATATTATTTTGCTGGACCAGCCCCCGGTTGAGATCCGCTATGGCTTTTCCGGCCTTGGGCTGAGAGAGGCGCCTGGCGAACCTTTCACTACCGCCTATTTTTATCTCCGGAAAGTGCCGCTTGAGAAAAGGAGTGCTGCCTACATGGTCGAAGTGGCTATGGGTATGGAAAAGAAAGTCCGGCCCTCTTCCTTTCCCCAGCACTTCTTGGATGTCTTGGAGATACAGCGGCCCCATAAATGTGGTCCCGGCATCGATCTGGACAACCCCACGGCTCCCCAACACGAGAAAAGCAGGAAACTCTGGTCTTCCTAAGCGATAAAGTCCTTTTAAAATTTGGTCCATGAAAGGAATACACCTTATTAAAATCCCCCATCCCCCCTTTTTCAAAGAGGGGTATGGGGGGGGTTTTCAGGGAAATATTTTTATGAAACAAGAGGGCATCTTTCTTAACCCTGTCACAAAAAAATAGCCTTCACCTATTGACTATACTAATGTACTGCCTCCAACGTTCCATAGTCAACCATTTCTTTAGAATAAAAAGATTTAAAAAATTTAACAAATGTGTTAAATTTTATCTGTTAAACTTTAAAAAACTATCTAAAGGAAAATGAAAATCAT
Source organism: Thermodesulfobacteriota bacterium (assembly GCA_049520575.1). Lineage (GTDB taxonomy): Bacteria > Desulfobacterota > RBG-13-43-22 > RBG-13-43-22 > RBG-13-43-22 > RBG-13-43-22. The sequence continues at coordinate 6,070 of JBEKPQ010000007.1, forward strand.
GGAAGAACTAATTCTCAAACTGAAGGAAGAGATTATAACCCAACTGAACCTGTTAGAAATTACACCGGAGGATATTAAAACGGATGCACCTCTTTTCGGAGACGGGTTGGGTCTTGATTCTATTGATGCGATGGAGCTTGTCATCCTTATGGAAAACAATTACGGTATTAAGATCGAAAACCTAAGAGAAGGGCGTAAGGTATTAACCTCTATAAAAACCATGGCTGAATATATCGTAGCGAATCAAAAGAAATAAGGCAATTTCAGAAAGGATTTTCGTTCCCGGTATCGGGATCATCAGCGCCATTAACAGGAATGCCAGGGAAGTCCTGGATTCGCTGAAGAAGGCCAAATCCGGTATGGGGTCTATTACCCAGTTGGATCCCATTCACAGGGGGAATTACCGGTTGCGGAAATCAGGCTTCCCAACAATGAATTGGCTGAAATAAACCAGGTTGTCGATTTCTCTCTCGTCACGAGGACAACCCTTCTGGGCCTTATCGTAGCCAGGGAGGCGGCCCGGCAGTCCGGTTTAGACTCGTCTGAAAAGCAGTTCCAGACAGACCTCGGGTCGGCCACCACCGTCGCCGGAATGGACAAGACGGTTAAAAAAGAGCTCAAGTTTACCCTTGACTCTTAGTCGTTTCAAATAAAGTAATGGGCAAATGCGCCCCCCCTTTTTTTATGCACATTTCAAACAGTAATCGTTTACTTTCTGGTCTCTCATTTTAAAACAGTAGTAGGTGTACTCGATGAATTCAGTACGGTGTGGCTATGTTCGAGGAAATTTGAGGGCTTCTTCCTGAAGTCAGCAAATTACCGTTTTTGAAAAAAGACAAGAGTTTAAAGCGTAATCGTCGATAAGAGGGCCTTGATATTTGTTGGTCTTAGAAACGACAACGATGTGATTCAGCCCAACTTTGGTATTTTTAACAAAAGAGGTTAAACAGAAACTGGATAACATGACGAAAGGTGTATTATCCGGCCTTATAAACATAATAAAAATAAATAGTTGCCTTTTGGAGCATTTTCTATTTTATCGAAAATGATGAATCTTTCTGGTATTATCCAGAAAACCGTTCAATAACTTGTTATGCCCATTCTTTCACCAACACTGAAGGAGAAATTGAATGAAATTATTTAGTTCTTTAGCTTTTGCTCTCAGCGTAGCAATTGTTGTAGGTTGCGCTTCCAATCATGACCTGGCTCTCAGTACATCACGTCTCCGCACCGAAACATGTAAGGCAACAACAGAAGCCGAGATTGCCGCATTATTTGACCGCTGGAATCAATCTCTCCAGACTGGCGATCCTCATAAAGTAGTTTCAAACTATGCAGAACGTTCAATGCTGCTGCCCACGGTATCTAACCAACCTCGTCTCACTCCATCAGAGAAAGAAGATTACTTCCATCACTTCCTTGAAAATCGTCCTTCCGGAAAGATCGACATGCGCAGTATTGAGCTTGGTTGTAATACTGCCATCGATGTCGGCCTTTATACATTTACTTATGCGAAATCCGGTGAAGTCATAAAAGGACGCTACACTTTTACCTACCGCTGGGATGGCTCTAAATGGCTTATTTCCAGCCACCACTCATCTGTGATGCCTGAAAATAAATGAGCGGCGTGGAGGAGAGAATAGGGTTAGCCCTTGACATTTGAATTATTTGGTGAGACTAAAAAGAGGTAATAGTGCCAAACCAGTTAACTTACAATTGAGCGAACGTGGCGGTAAAGCAGGCCACGTCGCTGACCTCTGTGTTGGCTTCATGGAGTAGATCATGAAAAAATCAAATCCAAAACTTAAAGCGTCTATTCTTGAGGTTGTGAGCAACCAGCTAAAATCAGGCGATCCACCCGAGACAAGGCAAACCTTCAATCGTTTAATCGGAGAGGGAATATCGGAAAAAGGCGCGAAGATCTATATTGGGCAGGCCGTCGCTATAGAGATATTCAATGTTATGAAACATGGTGAGACTTTTAATCTTGTAAGGTATTGCAATAATTTGTCGCCTCTCACGGATGAAATATTGGATTAACAGACAACGGAAACATCCAGCCGATCGCTGCGCTCCGGCTGATGTTTCCGTTATGCCTCAAATCGTACCGGAGGAACAATGAATAAACTGTTTGGCGTTTTGATCGCGATCCTGGTTTGCACTTCCGTCGCAGCGAATGAAAACGACTTCAGATGCCTTAAATCAATTGGCGTAAAGACGCCTCTCAGGCTTCAGTTTGTGTTCCAAACGGACAAGCCTGACGTGGGGTACGTTATCTACCAAAATGGCAGCAGGCCTATCGCGGTGAAAAAACTAAAAGAACGAGAAGTGCGGAGAGTGCCGGGCGGAAGACCGTCGGTAACTGAAGCCCAATGGGAAGAAATTACCTCAGACGGTACCGGTGGAAAATATATTATTGTTAGCCAAGGTGCACGAATATATGAATTTCGATACATTCGAAAAAAAGATGGAAAGCTATTTAAATTTAAAGAAGACCTAGAGGCATCCAGTGAAGAGGGATGCAAGTGGAACAAAAAATAGATACGATTAAAAAACGAGACATAACCACTTCATGCACCGGACGTGGGCGAAACCGGTGATGACAATGTTATGCTCACTTTCAAACAGTAATCATCCGTTTTCTGTTCATTCCCTGTTCAACATTTGTAGGTGTAAGCCGTAAGAAGAGTTGTCTGGACACTGTCCGTCAACCCAAATATTGTTCAGGGCACTTAATTCTGTGTTTCGAAGATTTCCTTTGCCGACTCGACTAAGCGACTCGACCTGAGTTCGTCGAAGGACTTGCCGAAGTCTTGGTGCAGTGGGCTTCAATCCTTTTTCATGGTGCACGTTGCTTCAAAGGGGCATATCTACTTTCTATGGCGAATGTCCAACCGTTTTACATACTTTTCAAAAAAGCCCTCGTCATCACGCGGAGCGTGGCTGGTGGATTCAAAAAGAAGACGGGCAGTGGGTCCAGAAATGAAAAAGGATTCAAGGGGTCAAGGATTCGAGGTAATTTCCTAAAACAATAATTCTTTTTCCCACCCTCATTGAAAAACCCCCAAAACTGTTACCCGGTATTCTCCGCAAGCCTTTATCAGGATGAAGAAAATCTCTTTTTTAAAGGTTGCTCAAAAAGGTCCTGCCGGCCTCCTTGGAGGCCTTTTATATAGGTCGGCAAAGCCGACCGGCTACAAGGCGCCCGAAATCCCGAGGAATGAGACGTACGTAGAAGTACGTCGCAATGACGAGGGGTAAGGGCAACGCAGTAGATGGGCCTTTTTCAGCAACTTGTTAAGAATTAAGACCAAGAGTTTGGATCAAAGTGCGGGCAAAGTTCAAGAGAAAGGTTTCCTGCGCCGGCGTGACGTACTGAACGCAGTCGCAACGAAGCCGTTTGCGGCTGCGGACCAGAAACTCGAATTTTAAAAAGTCTTGACCCAATTCAACAGCCAGATAATGGGGGCCGCAACCTTTATGTTCCAATTGGAGCGGTGAAAGCAGGTCTTCCGGGATTTCCAACCAAAATATTTTTTCCAGCCCGGAAACAACGGTTTTTTTCTTTAAGTAATCCTTAATGGCCTCCATCTGCCGGTGTGGAATTTCATCCACTAAAAACTGACGCATCAGGAGTGCCCCTGGCCGGCCTTTTTGGCCGCCGAAAAGGCATCCCATACCCCGTAGGCCCAGACGCCAGTCAAGAGCAATATCAAAACCCTCAACAAACCATTATCCTGCTGAGACAGGGCTTGAGCCACGGTGGAAAAAAGATGAGGATTTTTTTCAAAGGCCTCCAAAGGCAGGGACAGCAAGACCTTGTTGAGGTCGTAGAGCACCTTGAAAAAAAGGGCCAAAAACAACAACGATACCGCGGCTATCAACAAACCTGCCTTGCGAAACTGTCGGTTCACCACTTGACCCAGTCCGGGCAGGACAAAAGCCGAAAGCAATGGTGCTAGAATAATTTTTTTCATTAGCAGACTTGATCCTTTTTCAACACCCTGTGGTTAGACAATGTCCTTTTCCGGGCCCTCGTCCCTTACTAAGCCTGGTGTCTGCGACGGTTGATCGCGGCGTCGGTCCGGATGGTCCCGCTCAGTGAACTGGCGTACCCCCTCCATCGTGGCCGGATCGTGAATTGAGCGGTTGAAGCACTCGGCTTCGATCCGAAGTCCCTCGGAAATGGGAAGCCCGAACCCGCGGACGGCAGCTTCCTTGTCCGTCAGGATCGCCGGCTGAGGAAGTCTGCAAATGGTCTCAGCGAGTTCAAGAGCACGTTCGAGCGACTTGCCTTTGGGGACCACTTCGTTAACCAGGCCGATTCGTTCGGCCTCCCGGGCATCGATCACCCGGCCCGTGATAATGAGCTCCATGGCCCGGCCCATTCCGATAATCCGGGGCAGGCGCTGGGTGCCACCGTCCGCCAATCCGATGTTCCAACGCCGACAGGTCACTCCAAATGATGAGTGCTGCTCGGCGATTCGGATATCGGCAAAGCAGGCCCACTCCAGTCCACCGGCATAGGCGACTCCATTGACGGCAGCGATGATGGGTTTGTAGATCTCCGTCCAACGGCTGGGACCGAGTATCCCCGGACGCTCGCCCCGGTTGTGGGCGGCAATCTCCGTGGGCGACATGGGCACCAAGCCTTCTTCGGACTTGAGATCGCCTCCTGCACAGAAAGCTTTTTCGCCTGTGCCGGTAATGATGGCTACCTTCGCTTCATCGTCATCGCGAAATTGCGTCCAGGCCTGAATCAATTCTCGATGTGTCGTCGGCCCAATGCAGTTGAGCACCTCCGGTCGGTTGAATCGGATTATCGTCACGGGGCCACGCTTTTCGTAAGCGATTTGTGTAAAGTTCATTATTCCTCCTGGTAAACGCGGGGTCTTTTGATTCCGTGAATTTCTCTCCCTCGTCTAATAATGCAATTAAGGGGTTTTTCGGAATGTACCAGAAAAAGGGGTTATTTGTAAAATAATATTGTCCAATAGTGAGAAACTAAGGATCAGGATTTTTTGGTATTTTACCTTAACGAGATATGAATCTCTAAAGAGTGAAATCGGAATGACACTTATTCCTGAATACATCCATAATAAAAATTTTAGCAGCCCGAACCATGAATCCCCCCAAAAACCTACATCTATTTCTGCCATATTAATAAATTAGAATAAGAGTCAAGAGAAGACTTGACCAATTTTCAGTTTTGATCAAGTTGATTGAAGTGCCCTTACCAGTAGGTGGGTTGACGGACAGTGTCCAGATAAATCTTCTTGCGGCTTACACTTACGACTATTCTAAAGAGATCGTTCCGAAAATTAACGATTACCTTTTGAAATGTGCAGAAAGAGCAGGGTTGAAAACATCCATTAATTTAATAATAGTAACATTAAAAATGGCAAGGCGAATGATTTTTTAAACAGGCTATCCGCTCCATAGTTGGTCCCGTTACTGTTGGCGGCCGCAAGACGGTAATGATAGATGGTATTAGGGGTAAGGCCGGTTAAATTGGCTGATACAGAAACATTGCCAGTGCCGCTGCCTGCCGACTGGAATGGTGTAATTTTCCCGTAAGCAGTAGTCGTTCCCCATTGAAAACAATAGGTGGTTGATAATCCGTTGGGATTCACGGTGCCGTTAAGAGTGGCTGATATCGGGGTCACATTCGTAGCTGAACTGGTAGTAACCGTGGGAGCAGAATCATTGTAATATGCGTGTCTAACATTATAATAAACACTGCCATTGGGAGCGAAATAATAACCGATATGCACTCTCTGATCAGGTGAAATGGCAATCGAGCTGCGGTATTCTGACCCATCTGACTCTATCGTTTGGGTTTGCCATGTTCCTTTCTTATTGGTCACATATTTAAGAGCAATGGTCGATCCAGCGTAGGGCCAGCTGATATAGCCGATATGGGCTCGCCCGCCATTATCCAAAGCAAGAGACATGTCATGCACGCCGTAATCAACACCGGCTTCACCCACTATTATGCTGATCCAGGAACCGGAGGCATTGGTAGCATATTTTACGTTATCATTATCGTGGTTGTAGTAGACCACGTGAGCAGCAATATTCTGGTCAACTGCGATAGATACCTGGAAACCTCCTCCTATACCCCCCCCCCAACCATCAATGAATGTGACTGGCCAGTCTCCAGAAACATTGGTGGTGTATTTAATCGAATATGATTCACCGGAACCTTCATAAAAACAAATATGTGCTTTGTTGTTTTTATCCACAGCAATAGCCGAAGCCAACCACGGATGCATACCCGAATTATAGCTAGATACAATGGTTGCTATCGGCCAGGAACCGGAAGCATTGGTGGTATATTTGAGAGTATAATAAGTTGTGTCGTCCAAATAACTGATATGAATCTTGTTGTTTGAATCAACGGCTATTGCAGGATCATGAAGCCCGACTGCTGTATCTATAAGAGTTGAAACCCATGCCCCTGATGAATTGGTTGTATAGCGAAGATCTCGAAGATTTCCGTTACTTTGGTTAATTTCTAGAGAGCAAATGTGAACTTTGCCTATAGAATCGATGGCCAGGGAAACACCATCAGCATAAACGGAGCCACTCCGGATGGTGGCAATATTCCATGAACCCGAGACATTGTTGGCATATTTAAGGGAGTGACTGTTATCATCGATATAACTGACGTGAATTTTTCCATTGGAATCCGCGGACAACGAGATTTTTGCGTCCGATGGAATAACATTATTGGCTATGGTTTCAATAGACCACGAGGCAGAGGCAGAACCGACGGATAAGAAGAGGAGGAACAAGAGGATAAAAACGATTAGAAATAAATGACTTGCCCTTTCGAAATGCTTCCTTATTATAAACAGCTCCATATGAACCTTCTTTCGATAAAAAATTTCACCTTTGATAAAACATTACTTTCTGAATAATTAAATACAGAAAAATTTTAATTGGTTGTCAATTCATCTAACATGACAATGAATAATTTTGGTTAAATGTTGCCATTAAGAATAAATCGTTAGTTTAATTGATAATTTTAATCTAAAATTAGTAATAAGTCAATGTGTTTCTTTCAAAAGATGTTGTCATTCGGCCTTTCATTATAAATTTTTCAATCTATTATAGGTAAACAGTTAAAACCGGATGGTCGGCTTTGCCAGAGAAGGGCCGGGAAAGTTCAGCCGAAATCGAGGGACATCTTACCTTTCAACTGTAATCGGGCTCGCTTGATCCAAATTAATTTTTATAAAGTCAATAAAATCCCAGCCCCTTTAGTTGATCATTTTTGAACTCATATCTTTTTTCAAAAGAGTAACTTTGAGGATTACAGGACAGGATGGAAGTTATCATCAAACTTGACAATGTCTGTACAGTCAAATCCTGACTTTCACAATTAAAGTCTCTCCTTACCTACCCTCCCGTCAATCCTATTCCAATATTCGAACTCATGAGTCCAATCGTCCTTATGCATTTTTACCAAGCTTTGAAAGTACGTCCTGTTCTCCTTCATGATCCTTCTCTGATTTGTATAGTTCTTCTTGACACTGATATCTTTGGTCAGGTCTTCCCCAAGCCGGAAAGCCCTCTTCTCGGCATTCTCGAAGGCCTTGAGACCCTGTCTTATGGATACCCCTGTGCTCCCGGTAACAAAAGATCCGAAATTGAGCATGATCTTATTCAAATATTCAGTAACCTCTTTGTACTGACCGGCGCCTCCCGAGGTTGCTACGTTGACCGTGTACTTGCCGATTAGCAGTTGGCAGTGGATGGCGTCTGCCATTCGGTCGATTACGGTCTTCATCTGGGCAGTGACTGACCGGAAGTAATTAGGAGAACCCATGACCAGGCCGTCAGTCTCCAGCACCTTCTCGTAAAGGAATTGAAAGTCGTCCTTCTTCACGCACTTCCCTTCCTTGTGACAGATCCCACAGGCATTGCAGAATTTTATATTCAACTTGCAGATGTCCACCAGTTCCGTCCTGGCGCCCTTAGACTTAGCCCCATTTAGGACAGCCTTGACCAATTTTATGGTCCGGCTGTTAGAACTTCTGGGACTTGCATTTATTCCCAATATCTTCATCTTTCTTTCCTCCTGAAGTGTTAGTTTCAAGAATTCGACAGAAATCGGGATCATTCGATCCCAGAAATGATTCCTATTTTAATATAAATGGCTTGCAGTGTCCAACTAAGCCTTAACCTGATTATCGTATTAACCCTTAATGATTTTTAAATGAGATTTTGAGTAACAGGCCCTTTTATCTTGGAATTATAAATTAACGAAATATATGATTCTCTCAAGATGGTGATCGGTCCGACACGTATTTCAGTAGGTATCCAAAATAATACTTTTTCCAACTGAAGCATGAATACAAGAAAAAAACTGCACTTATTTTTTCTATAATAATAAATTGGAACAAGAGTCAAGAGCAGATTTGAGCCATTTTATGGGAGTAATGGGATGTTAACCTGAGACGGGATATAAGGTAAAGCCTGGAGTGAATAAACGGCAGGAATGGATTTAGGCCATCCCTGCCAAGGAAATTATTTTATTCTTTCTTATTTCTTGGTGTAGTCATACCACCCTTTTCCGGTTTTCTGTCCAAAGTTTCCCTTAACGTATTTTTCGGTTACGCTTGGGACGGGAAGGTCGGCCGGATCTCCGCTTTTCTTAAACCGCTCCGAAGCCATGATATAGGCGAGGTCGATGCCCGTCAGATCCATAAGCCGGAAGGGCCCCATGGGATGGCCTGCCCCATAGACGCAAGCCTTGTCAATATCTTCAGCTGTGGCAATGCCCATTTCCAGCATCCACAAGGCCTCTTTACTGATTACCCCGAAAATCCGATTCAATAAAAATCCATCGACTTCCTTTTTAATCAACACAGGGACCTTTTCCAATTTTGTAGAAAGGTCCATGGTGATCTGGGCGGTTTCATCCGAGACATGAGGTCCTTTGACTACTTCGACGAGTTTCATCACCAGGGCCGGATTGAAAAAGTGCATATTCACGATTTTGTCCGGCCTTTTGGTGGCATCGGCAATCCGGGAGCTGACGATGGCCGAGCTGTTCGTGGCCAGGATGGCATGGGGAGGAGTCAATCGGTCGAGATCGGCAAAGACTTTTCTTTTGATATCCAGTACTTCTATAGCGGCTTCGATGACATAATCGGCGCCTTTAGCCGCTTCTTCCAGACTGGAGGGAAAAGAAATATTTTTTCGCGCTGCTTCAGCCTGCTCTTTGGTTAATCTTCCTTTCTCCACGCGTCCGGGCAAATAGGTATCCGCAAATTTTTCCGCCTTCTTCAAAACTTCCGGTACCACATCGGTACAAGTGGTCTTATACCCATAAATGGCACAAAGAAGGGCAATCTGATGGCCCATGTTGCCGGCCCCAACAACACATACATTTTTAATGTCGTTAACGTTCATAATTTTTCTCCTTTTCTAAGATGGTATAGGGTAAGTGGGTTAGTTTTAACGTGCTACTATAGTCTCTCCAACTCATCTTTACAATTTTTTTAGTTCCGTCATTCCCGTTAAAACGGAAATCCAGATAAAAAAGGCTGGATTCCGGATCACGCCTGCCCTCGAAGGTCGTAATCGAGGGTCCGGTATGACTTGATTGTAAAGGTATCTTTGATACAACAGACCAGCAAACAATCACCGTCCCCGTTAAAACCGGGGTCCTAAAATTTTTATAGAAATAAACACCAGAGTCGACCTGCCTTCTAAGGATAGTAGAAAGCGTACTTTTTTTCCTAACCTGAGAAATTGGTTTACTAGGAAATTGCTTTTTGATGGGAAGAGTATAAAACAAGATGCAAATAGGATCAAGAGGGAAAATAGAACCAAGGGCAAAAGGGAAAAAAGGTGTTTATTCCATTGTTGGCTACCGATTTTATAAAAAGGGCGGTTTCCCAATACGGGAAAAAGGTCGGCATCGTCGCTGGAGACCGACGGTTAACCTAATGGGAAAAGAAATAGTTAAAAAAACATACCGCCTTTGAGCATCGGGGACCTGCAGACGATACCTTTTAAATGGGACATATCCCCGGAAAGAAAACTGCCTTCGGTGGAAGGCATGAACTGAAATTATGCGCGGTATCGTGCTGCACCTATTTCTTCCATATTAATAATTGGAACAAGAGTCAAGAACAGGCTTGACCCCTTTTAGTTAGAACGCAACTTCACCAGACAGGCAGTGTCAATATATCTGATGGCTGAGGAGTGCACCTACAACTCTTCTAAATAGGTCGTTCTGAAAATTAACGATTACCGTTAGAAATGTTCGATAGAAGCTCCAAGATCATCAACTGGTTTCTGGCGATCCGTTGGGTCGAGATGTTATAGATCAAGCTTTTATCAATCTCCCGATCCCCTTCTGGACAATGTCACCAAAACCTGCTTCAAGTCCGTAGAATAATTATTGCAGGTGCCCGGTAAGCCCCAATAAAAGATAGTACGACCAAAACGATGTCTCCGATAATGGCTCGAAATACGCACTTTAATTTCCCAGCAGCAACATCAACCAGGGCATAGCTTTGATTACGGCCTTAAGGGTCATATCCGATCCATAGTTGGTCCCTGCACTGTTGGTGGCCACCAACTGATAATGATAGGTGGTATTCAGGGTCAACCCGGTCAGATTGGCTGAAACGGCACCATTGTCCCAACCGCCGCCGGCAGAGGCCGGCGTTGCAGGTGACTTATTCCCGTAGGCTGTGGTCTTCCCCCATTGAAAATAGTAGGTTGTTGACAGCCCATTGGGATTAACAGTCCCGTTCAAGGTGGCCGAAATTGCGGTTATATTGGTGGCTGCGCCCGTTAAAACGCTTGGCGCTCGGGCAAAATTATAATAAATGGTTAAAATTACGGTCGTTGAATTATGATTGGTACTATTATCATAGGCTATCACAGTTATTGAATTAGCCCCGGCATTCAAGGCAACCGCCTTGCTCCAGTTGGCCGTGCCGCTCCCGGTAATCGTATCATTATTGGCCCGGCTGCCGTTTACCGTCACCTGCTGAATCCCATCTTCCCCATACCCTGAATCACTGGCCGTTCCGCTCAGGATAATGCTCGAAGTGGTCACATGCTGGCCGTTGTAATGGCTGGTAATATTTAATGAGGGAGGGGTGGTGTCCGCTAAGGTCATAAAAGTCATATCCGATCCATAGGTGATCCCAAAACTGTTAGTGGCCACGATACGGTAATGATAGAGGGTATTAGAAGCGAGTCCGCTTAAACCTGCTGAAATAGGGACATCACTGACGCCGTTTCCGGCTGATTGACTGCTGGTAGTATTCCCGTATGAGGTGGTCAGTCCCCACTCAAAATAACAGGTCGTTGGTAATCCGTTTGATAATCCGTAAGGGTCGACCGTTCCGTTCAAGGTTGCAGAATTCATAGTCACATTGGTGGCCGTGCCCGTGGTAACACTTGGTGGAACTGTTCCCGGTATTTTAATTTTATAACTTAATCTATTGCCGGCCGCGTCGTAAGTAAATTCCTCGGCTACCCCATTATCATGGGTTGCCTTGCTTAGGCGTCCATTGGCGTCGTAGGTATAGGTGGTGTTTGTGGCGGCCTGGGAGGCGAACGACGAAAAAGCGATCAGCACGATGGCCATTGCCGCTGCATAGTGATAGGCCGCTTTATGCTTTGATCGTCGTGTCATGTTGTCTATCCTCATGTTGCACTGTCCCGGCCCCAATTGGGTCACCGAAGGCCTGTTACAGCCGCACAGGCATCATCCAACGTATCCGCATCTGGTGAGGTTATTATCATACTATTTGAAAGCATAACGATAATGGTTCATGTGTCTTTTATGCCAAACGAGAACACCAAAGCCAATAGCTAAGTCGTTCACTCATGATCTCCCGTGCCCGTACACTCCGATACATCTCCATACAAGTCGACGCCTTCTTTGATTGTTCCAAGGACCTGAAATGTCGCACTGGCCGTATCGCTACTTGCCTGGCCGCCCGTATGAAAAACATTAGCCCATGTATCTTCCTGCCGACGGGCCGCATCCAAAGCGACTTGTTGATCCAGTGATAATTTATCCACCACGTCTGCTGTCTTTTGATTGGTTGACCAGGCATCCTGGGCAGTTTTCACCGAGTTATTCGCAGTGTTTATTGAGTTATAGGTTGCCGGAAGGGTTCCCGTGAAATAGTCATATACGCCAGTCACGGTCTTTGAAACAGTATAACCGGCAACCGCCATTGAGACAAGCCCCCATCCTACCGGAGTTCCCGCGAGAAAAGCCCCGCCGGCAGTCCCGGCCGCCACAGATAAGTCGGTCTTCCAGTCGTTTCCCTCAGGATCAACTCGTATCACTGGGTTATTTCCAACATAGGCGTAAAGGTTAGTCGGTCCGCCAGCAAGCCCTATCGGGTCTTTCTGTAGGAAGCGCCCGGTGACGGCGTCATAGTAACGGCTCTTCATGAAATAAAGCCCCTTGCCTTCGTCCATTACCCCATAGGCACCCACGTAGGTTAAAGGATTCGTTATTGAACCGGTCTGGTTCACGATCTCCCCGAATGGTGTGTAGGCATAGGCCGCAGCGACAGCGCCTGTGCCGTCCGTCAGGGCCATTGTATTGCCGGCTTTGTCTTGGTGGAAGAAATAGTATCCCCCTTCCGGCGTGCCCATAGCCACAAGGCGTTTGCCCGCATAGATATAGTAGGAGTAGGCCGTGACTTGTCCTGAGACGTTCGTCTGGAAAAGCAGCCGGCCTAAATGATCATAGTAGTAATTCACCGTCTGTGTTCCAGTCACCGCCTTTGTTCTCTGTCCACGGCCGTTGTAGGTGTAGGAGGTTGTTACCCCGCCCCGGGTTATGGAAGTCAGCCGGTTTTCAGTGTCATAGGAAGCGCTCAACTTACTCCCGGATATGCCGGTAAGATTACCATCATCGTCATAGGTGTAGGTATCTCCTCCAAAGGAGATCACCTGGTTTGCGTCGTTGTATGTGCCCGATTTCGTTGTGCTGGACAGCACAGGGGAAATGAGAGCTATGGGACTGTTTTCCTGCACCACGTTGCCCAGGGCATCCCTGTTATAGGTCGTCTGGATAAATGCGGATGCGCCCTTCAAATAAGTATGGGTAATCTGGCTGACCAGGTTTCTTTTATCGTAGGCATAGGAAGTTCCTGTCCCGTTGGAACGGGTTTCACTCAGCAGATTGCCGGCCGGATCATATGAGAACGCAATCGAATTGCCTCCCCAGGTTATTGAAGCAACCCTGTTTCTCTGGTCATAGGTGTAGGTTGCCGTCACCCCGCCCGGATAGTTATAGTTAATGGAACTGAATCTGCCCACTTTATTGTACGAGAAGGTCGTTGATTTTGCATCCGGATAGCTGACCGCCGTAACCCTTCGGGCGGCATCGTAGGTATAAGATGTTGTTCCCGTGGTGGGATCCTGGACCTGAATAAGGTTGCCTGCCTTGTCGTAGTCATAGGTATACTGAGCCACAAGGGTGGGGGTGGAACCGACCCATGCCTGTTTTGAAGCAAGCTGGCCGTCGGGGGTATAGTAAAATAAAATGCTGTTCGAATAGAGAATGTTGCCCGAACGGGCATTGCCCCAGTACCATAGCCGCCCCGAGCCGTCCCATAAGGTTGTCGTCGTGTTGCCTAATGGATCGGCTGTTTTCCAGGGCATGGCATCCATGTATGAGAAGGTCGTAGCCTTTCCCCGCTCGTCCGTAAGGGAGGTCAGGTTCCAATCCCCATCATAGGCCATTATCTTTGTGCCGCTCAAGGAATCCGTTATGGTCGAGGGCCTGTAGAGTTGATCAGGCAAGACCGAGACAGCCGATCCGTTGGGCCTGGCGACTCCGATGAGGTTATTGGTCGCATCATAGGTATATGTGGTCGTATTGCCCAGGGCGTCAGTTCGACTGACAGGCTGAAGCAATGCGTTCCGCGCAATAGCCGTCTCATTGCCGTTCTCATCAATCACCCCGGTCATACTGCAACAATCATAAACAAAAGTTTTTTTAGAACCGTCGGCGTGTGTGATGCCGGTCAGGCGATGAAGGTCGTCGTAGGCATAAGAAGTCTTATTTCCTAGTGGATCGGTATCGGAGAGTTGTAATAGGCCATCAGCGTCATAGGTCTTGGACCAGGTGTTAAGCAGAGGATCAGTGACGGAGGTGAGATTGCCAACCGTGTCATAGCTAAATGAGGTCACATTGCTCAAGGCATCGGTCTGAGAAGAGAGGAGTCCTTGACTGTAGCTTAAGGTTTCAATGTTTCCCGATGGGAATGTCACCGCTGTGAGGTTGTGACTGTCATCATGTTGAAGGCTAAAGACATCGCCGACAGGTGTGATGACACTGATCGGGTCGAAATTTACATCGTAGGCAAAGGTCATGGATGGGTATTCAGGCCGGAACTGAAAAGCGGTCAAGTTTCCGTTGACATCATAAGTCATGGATTGCGTCAATCCCAGGGAATCGGTGTAGGATGCAAGCAGCCCTCCTGTAGATGTAAGCAGCCCTCCCGTATAAGTAGGAGCTGTATAAGTTTTCGAGGTAGTAAACCCGAGGGGGTCTTTGGTGCCGGTGCCAGCAGGTCTGCATTGGCCTGAGCCCGTCGAATTCGCCGCATAATACGAGGCATCGATTGCCACGTTTCCAGCGGCGGTAGACCCCTTCTGATACGACTGAGTCTTGCCCATAGCATTGGTAACCGTGGCCAGTCGCTTCGGGGTCACGCTCGCATCGTAGGTGAAGGTGGTCGTCTTGCTTCCGACGGTCATGCTGGTCATATAGCCGTCGGCGTCGTAGCCATAGAGGGTCTGATTTCCTGCGAGGTCGATGGTCGTGCTCAGATGGCCTGACGAATCATAGGTGTAGGACACGCTCTTGCCATTCGGCAGCGTCATCGAGGTGCAGTGACCGTTGGCGTCATAGACAAAAGAGGTAATACGGCCTGGGGCATCGGTTATGGTTGTGATTTTTCCATTGGGATCATGGGCGATATGGACGACGTTGTTGTTAGTATCAGTTATGGATGTCAGGAGCCAGGTAGGGACAGTGGTGCCTGCCAGCAGGAAGTCAAACCTTGATTTTGTAAAATCATTCTTGGCCTCATGAATCCAGTAATCGGTCTTACTCGCAGCCGTATAAAAGTAGGTCAGTTTATCAAAATTTCCCGGAGGGGATGCCGGCGTAGCGGCCACTTGAAAATCCGATGAACCACTGCTACTGGGACAGACTTGGGCGGTCTTGCTGAAGGATAGATAATTGCCCGAACCCTGATGGAGAACAGCCGGGGTGTTGCCGTTGCATGTATTAGTCGCCAGATCTGATTCGTAGGAGAAGGTCCATCCTTGTCCGAACATGCCAGATTTTGTATTGTTGGAATTATAGGTTCTGGTCATGGACATTTGCGGCCCGAGACCAGAGTAAGAAAAGTCAGTGTCCGATACAACAAGGCTTAAGACAGCGGTGTTTACCCAGTACCTGGGTAATCCCATCTTGCTTCACCTGCCGGGGCCTGCCCCTTTCTTGTTGTAATATTTCCTGATTCGCGGCGCGCCCGGCTGGGTCCCTTCGTCGCAGTAATCTGTGTCAGGATTAATGTCATTACCACCGAGCAGATTTGCGAGGCAGGGATCGTAATTGGCAATCGTAAAGTCCATTTGGATGTTCGTAACGCCTGTGCCGCTGCCGTTACTACTGTAAATAAGACTGAAAGATTTAGCACTTGCGGGTATATAAAATGACGTTGCCAACGTCATTAGCTGGGGGGGAGAATGTAAGACCCATTGTAATGACTTTATATTTTTGTAGGTGTCATTGATGTCGTAGTACCCGAAATTGAATCTTGGGTATGGTCTTATAAGAGCAGGAATTGCTTGTATTAAAGAAATTGTTGGCCGGGATACCTTGAAAATCCCAAGTAATTGTCTCTGGAGTCCCAACAGTAATAAAAGCGCAGCTACTTGATGGATTAACCAAAAGATCCATCAAAGAAAATAGGCATAAGAAAATAAAAACTACCCTATGGCAACTCCTGGCCTTCATCTTTATTCTCCGTTTTTTTCTGTTCTGTCGATTCAGAGTTGGACAACAAAAAACCTCACCTCTCAATTGAGAAATGGGGTTCATTATTCTTCCATTGGAACTCCTTTTAAGGCTTACTAACAAGAAAACTTAATTAATATACTATTGAATTCATACCGTTCTATTGCCAAAAAGTCAATGAAATTTAACTCATTTTCGTTGATTACCGTTGTACTCTTCCGTTTTTTCAAAAATTGAATTTAGAAGATTACAGGAAGAAACGGTTAAATCACCTGACAGTTTTTGGATGGTTTTTTTGTAGCCATCAATATTTCTCCCCGGGTGAATATCATTTTAATGAAGGGTTGCCCCCCAAATTATATCTTCAAAAACCCCAATTTTATTTTCGAAGACTGAGGGTCCGGTTTTTTATCTCGGCATTTTAAATTGACGAGACATGAATCCCTCAAAAGAGTGCTATCGGTCTGACACTCATTTCCACTTAAACCGTTTTAATTTATTTTCTATGCGCTGACCTCAGCACGGCCGGCAAGGCGTTCCAATTCTTGGTTGCCTATTCTTAAAAACCAGGCTATATTTAATCTAAAGTCTTACAAAAAACAGGGCGAAGGTCATTCAGGAATTCACCAAAAATGGAATCCTGTGTTTTTTATGCAACGTTTAGGTTTTTTTCAGTATTATAACAAACCGGACAGTAATGAAATAATATGGTGAAAATTCTCGGCTTGGATCTGGGGAGCAAGACTATCGGGGTGGCTATCAGTGACGATCTGGTCCTAACCGCCCAGGTCTTGACCTCCATCAAAAGGACCATC
Source organism: Thermodesulfobacteriota bacterium (assembly GCA_049520575.1). Classification (GTDB taxonomy): domain Bacteria; phylum Desulfobacterota; class RBG-13-43-22; order RBG-13-43-22; family RBG-13-43-22; genus RBG-13-43-22. Next base: position 22,921 of record JBEKPQ010000007.1, read on the forward strand.
CTGGAAAAAGACTTGGCTGACATCCTGGCCCTGGTGAATGAATATCAGGTGCAGGAGATCATCGTCGGTCTGCCGATCAATATGGACGGCACCAAAGGCGAATCGGCCCGCCAGGCCGAAGCCTTCATCGACAAACTCCGGGAAACCTTCTCAATAAAAATCATCCCCTGGGACGAGCGTCTTTCCACTGTGGCTGCGGAAAGGATCCTCCTGGAAGGAGACCTGAGCCGGAAAAAACGGCGAAAGGTGATCGACCGATTGTCGGCCGCCATCATCCTTCAGGGCTACCTGGACAGCCGTCCCAGGGAAAACGGACCGGTCTCTTGAAACGGTACTTAGTCCTTTTCCTTTTTGTTTTTATTATATCGGGGATCCTCCTATGGGACAATTTTTTCCGCTTCCTTTCACCCCCCCCAACCAAAAACCCTTCTGTTCAGACCGTTCGAATCATGCCGGGCATGAGTCTTCAGGCCATCGCCCTTCATTTGACCCAGGAAGGGATTATTCAAAATCCCTATAAATTTATGATCCTGGCCTGGAGTAAGGGTCTGGGTAAAAAAATTCAATGGGGGGACTTTGAATTATATGCCGGAATATCCCCATCGGTTCTTTTAAATTATTTAACCACCGGGAAAACCATGTTGAAGCGGATTACGATCCCAGAAGGATTTACCCTTCAGCAAATCGCCAGACGCCTGTCCGAAGAAAATCTGGTTAACGAAATAGAGTTTTTGTCTTCAGCTTACGATCCTCAATTCATAAAGGCCCTGGGGATTGACGGGCAGTCCCTGGAAGGCTATCTTTTTCCGGACACCTATATGTTTCATCGGGGAATGAGTGCCCAGACCATCCAGGAAAGGATGGTTCAGAGGTTTCAAGAAGTTTTTTTGGAGCTTCAAGGCAGGCATGGGATCTCCTCCATTCTGAATATCAAAAAGGTGGTTATCCTGGCCTCGATAGTGGAAAAAGAAAGCGGTCTTCATATGGAAAGACCCTTGATTGCCTCGGTCTTTTATAACCGCCTTAAGAGAGGGATGGCCATGCAGAGCGATCCCACGGTTATCTATGGGATCAAGGATTTTGACGGCGACTTGACCAAAAAAAATCTGCTCACCCCTACGGCCTATAACACCTATCTCAAACCCGGGTTACCCCCTGGGCCTATTGCCAACCCGGGAAAGGATTCCCTGCGGGCGGTTCTCTCGCCGGCCGAAAGCGATTACCTTTATTTTGTTTCCAAAAACGACGGCAGCCACTTTTTCTCAAAAACCCTGAAGGACCACAATCGGGCGGTGACCCGATATCAGCTTTCCGGAAAAGGAACCCTAAAATCCTCTGCTCGATGAAATCGAATCGACTCCGATAAAGCCCAAAAAGAAAGGAGACCTCCCATGAATCCAGGAAATCATACCCATCATTTTGTCAATCAATATCAAGGGCTGGTCGGTTTTGGTCTGGACCGGGAAACCGATGAGAAATCTTTGATGGTTTACCTGCAAAAATTTTCCGATGACGATTTTCTGAATATCCTGATCCCCCGTCTAAGTGATGACGAAATCGAAGCCATATTTACATTTATCTGCCGATTCCTGAAAATCCACCTAAAAAAAGAAGAATATCATCAGTTGTTCCTCAAGGATGAGTAACCCCCTTTTCCCCTTGACCTTTCTCCCTTTCTCATTTTATACTTATTTCATCTAAGGCCATGAATTACTATTTGCTTTTCCGAAAAATTATGTATTCTCTGCTGGTTTTGGCGGGAATAGGGTTTGTTTTTCTCCTGGCCAGGTCGTATTTTGAAAGCCCTGAAGAACATCCGGCTGCCAAATTCCCCGTTCAAACACCTCCCAGTCAAGAAACAGTAGCCTTCGCGCCATCGGAGGCCAAATCTGACTTGACGGCAGAGACGGGGCCAAAAGTAGGAACCGATTCGACAGCTTCCTTTACGGATCAGGATTCCAATCGTCCGGCATCTGCAGCCCCCCAGGAAGTGAAGGAGCCCCTATTGACAGTTCCAACCATCGAAACCAAGCCGGCGCCGACTGCCCCGCTACCCGAAGTCAAACCCTCAGTCACCCCCCCGCTTAAGGAGATTAAAAAAGAGACGGAACGAAAAGAGGCTAAAAAAGAGACCAGGCCCAAGGAGTCGGACAAAAAAACCAAATCTACCTCCCCGGATTCAAAAAATGCCGAGTCAAAAAACAGTATTGAAAAATCCGACAATAAAACCGTGATGGTAAAAGCCGGAGATTCCATCTATACGATCGCCGAAAAAACCTATAAAGTGTCCAATACCTCGCTCGTGGACCGGATAATGGAATTGAATCCCAAGATTGCCAATCCCGACTTATTGCCGGCCAACCAGAAAATCAGGTTACCGGAAATCACCAATGAATCCCTGGTCATCACCTCCTCGGACGCTGCCGTCAAGGTTCGACTGGGGACTTTCATGAAACCTGAATATGCCAATTTTTTAAAAGGGCACCCGGCGTTACAAGGAAAGGATATTGAGATCATTCCCTGGAAAACCCCTTCCGGGCAGACCTTCTACCGGGCCACGGCCGGAAAATTTAACAGCCGGGAAGAAGGGGTACAAGTGATTCGCGATTTGAAAGAGAAGGGTTTATCCCCTTATTTTGAAGGATTCAAAAAGAAAAATTAAAACCTAAAAATCCTGCTCTCCGAAATGATCTGTCAGACCCGCTGCCGCCTTATTTTAATTCGAAAATAGGATTCAAGGATTCGAGGATTCGAGGGTTCGAGGGTTCAAGGGTTTTAACTTCCATGCCTTTCACTTGAATCCTTGACCCCTTGACCCCTTGAATCCTTAGAATAATTTTCATGTTTCATGTTGCCTTCCCAAGCGAGTTTGAGAGTTTGGCTTGAAATAAAAAATAAAATTGGCTATGGTAATCCTATTTCACAATAAAGTATATGGGGTTCATATTTTAATCAGGGAGGTGTCTATGTTTAAAAGTATTCTGAAAATATTTTTTGCCTTAGTCATGACTTTATTGATGGCCGGATCAGTTATAGCTGCTCCTCCGATTATGATTGGAGCGCTATTCTCTGTCTCGGGACCGGCGGCCTTTTTGGGTGAACCGGAACGTAACACCGCGCAGATGGTGGTGAACGAAATAAACAAGGCCGGTGGAATAAAGGGACGTCAACTGGAGCTTATCGTCATTGATACTCAAGGAGATGCCACCAAGGCCGTGCAGGGCGTCAATAAATTAATTAAAGATGATAAGGTAGTGGCTATCATCGGCCCCAGCACAACCGGCGACAGCATGGCCGTCATTCCCATAGTCGAAAAAGCTGAAATACCGCTTATTTCTTGTGCCGCGGGAATCAAGATAACCGATCCGGTTAAAAAATGGATTTTTAAAACCGCTCAAAATGACGCCTTGGCCGTCATCAGGATATTTGAATTTCTGAAAAAACAAAAACTGAATAAAATAGCCATGCTGACGGTCTCGGACGGTTTTGGTGCCTCAGGAAGAGAGCAATTGGGTTTACAAGCCAAAGAATACGGAATTGAAATAATTTCCGATGAAACTTATGGGCCCGCAGATAAGGACATGACCGCTCAATTGACCAAAATTCGGGGCAGTGAGGCCCAGGCCATTATTTGCTGGGGCACCAACCCAGGACCGGCCATTGTGGCCAGAAACGTCAAACAATTGGGAATAAAACTTCCTTTGATTATGAGCCATGGAGTTTCCTCCAAAAAATTTATTGAACTGGCCGGTAATGCCGCTGAGGGAATTATTCTTCCTTCCGGCCGGGTCATTGTGGCCAATCAAATCCCCAATAAAGACCCGCAAAAAAAGAAGCTGCTCAGCTATGTAAATGGTTATCAAAAACATTACAAAGTTGAGGGCGATCATTTTGGCGGTCACGCCTGGGATGCGATGATGCTGATTAAAACCGCCATTGAAAAAGCTGGCGGCTCTCCAGCGGCTATTCGTGATCAACTAGAAAAAACGACAAAATTTGCCGGTATCGGCGGAACCTTCAGCTATTCTCCGCAAGACCATGCCGGACTGACTAAAGACGCTTTTGTTATGGTGCAAATTAAAAATCAGGCCTGGACTTTAATTAAATAAAAAATCGATTCAAGGTAGGGCAACTAAAACGCTGTGCAGGCCTCACACTATAGACTGCACCGCGTTCATATCTTTCGGATAAATCTCTTTAATGGATATTTCCCGCCAATTTATACAGTATATCTTATCCGGTCTCTCCAACGGCGCGATCTACGCCCTGATCGGGTTTGGTTTCGCCATCATCCATAATGCTACCGGTATCATCAATTTTGCCCAGGGTGAGTTTGTGATGCTGGGCGGCATGCTGACTATATTTTTTTTGGTTTTTTTACATTTTCCCCTTCTGCCGTCCATTGTATTGTCTATAGCTATTTCAACCTTTGTCGGTATGGCCTTTGAGCGTCTGGCGATCAGACCGCTCAAAAATGCCAAACCGCTAAGCCTGATTATCATTACGATCGGGGCCAGTATTTTCATCCGCGGCGCGGCCATGCTGATCTGGGGAAAAGATACCCACGCCCTACCCTCCTTTTCAGGTGATGATCCGCTATATATCGCCGGAGCTACTATTTTACCCCAGCATCTCTGGATTTTCGGCCTAAGTGTTTTGATCATTATCCTAAACAAGGTCTTCTTTAATTATACCATTACCGGAAAAGCCATGCGGGCCTGCGCCTATAACGCTTATGTCGCCAGCCTGGTCGGCATCGACGTCAAGATCATGGTTTTGCTCTCCTTTGTCATCAGCTCCGCTATCGGATCTATGGCCGGAATAATCATTGCTCCGCTCACGATGACCTCCTATGACGTGGGCATCATGCTGGGGTTGAAGGGTTTTTGCGCGGTGATTATAGGCGGAATGAGCAGCGGTCTGGGAACCATACTGGGAGGACTTCTCTTGGGGCTTTTGGAATCCTTAGGCGCCGGCTACCTCTCGGCCAGCTATAAAGACGCCATCGCTTTTATTATCCTGTTACTGATACTATTTTTCAGGCCGGAAGGATTATTCAAAAAGAAGGAAACCGAGAGAGTTTAGAACCTAATCAAAAATATTTGAAAGTTAGGTGTCAATTTGGAATGGGTCATAGGGGGTCTTTTTTTTGGAGTTGTCCACTCGAACGCCATGAGCTTCTTTCCCGGGCCAAAGTTTGAACATTTGTTCAATGGCAGGCCGAAACCTAAGCCGGAAACAAGCTTGGGTGACCGGGGGGCATCCCGGCCTGCTTCTAAACAAACTTCACTTTTGGGCCGGGATGGGGCGATGGGTTGCCCTTTGGACAACTCCAAAAAAAAGACCCCCTATGACCCCTGAATAAAATATTAGAAATAAATTTCCGGAGTTATTAGCTAAGAATATCCATCTATCCTGTTGCCTAAATCATGACCAAAGAAAAACGCCAAATACTTATTTTTTTATTTTTTGCGGCCGCTGTGCTTATGACGCCGTTTTTTTTAAAGGGCAGCTATTTTCTAAATGTGTTTGTTTTTATCGGCATCAACACCATGCTGGCCGTGGCCTTGAATCTGCTGCTGGGATATGCAGGCCAGATTTCTTTGGGGCATGCCGCTTTTTTCGGAATAGGGGCCTATTGCTCCGGTATTCTTACTACCCAATTTCTAATCAACCCCTGGCTGGCCATGATGCTGGCCGGCTTTTGCGCGGCGGGGCTGGCTTTTGTCATCGGGTTTCCCATTTTGAAGTTGAAAGGCCATTACCTGGCCATGGCCACTCTCGGTTTCGGCATTATCTTGTACATTATCTTTAATGAAACCGTCGGTTGGACCGGCGGCCCATCCGGACTATCCGGCATTCCCAACCTCCACATCGGTTCCATGTATTTTGATAATGACTGGAATAATTATTATCTGATCTGGATATTTACTCTGGGTGTTATGTTATTATCGATTAACTTGTCTCAATCCAGAATCGGCCGTGCGCTTCGGGCTATTCATGATTCGGAAGTCGCCGCCCGCGTTATGGGTGTCAATGCCCGCGTTCTGAAAGTGCAGATATTCACGGTATCCGCCCTGTTATCCGCTGTCGCCGGAAGCCTTTATGCCCATACCATGACTTTCATTTCTCCTGTTGCCTTTGGTTTTAATTTTTCCGTGGAACTGGTGACTATGGTCATTATCGGCGGGCTGGGCAGTATATATGGCTCCTTCTTAGGCGCGGGAATCTTAACCATGCTGCCGGAATGGCTGCGCGTGTTTCAAGATTTTGACATTGTCATTTACGGGCTGATGCTCATCCTGATCACCATGTATTTGCCCGGTGGCCTGATCAGTGGCATCGAAACCATGGCCAGAATGGTTATGCGCAGAATCAGAGGGCAGTAAAGCGATGCTTAGACTAAACGGCATAACCAAGCAATTTGGAGGGCTCACCGCCCTGGAAGATGTTTCCCTTTCAGTTACCAAAGGGTCGATAACCGGCATCATCGGCCCCAACGGAGCCGGGAAAACGACGCTCTTTAACATCGTCAGCGGTCTTTATACGCAGACATCGGGACAGGTTTTTCTTGGTGAAACCAATATATCGCTCTTCGTGCCGGAGAAGCTTGCCGAACTCGGTCTGGTGCGCACCTTTCAAAACGTCGAACTATTCGGACAAATGACCGTTCTGGAAAATGCCATGGTCGGACTGCACACCAGGAGCCACAGCGGCATTTTTTCCTGCGCCTTCAAACTTCCCGGTCAGATCAGGGAAGAAAAGCATATTATGGAAAAGGCTCTTCAGTGGCTGGAATTTACCGGTCTTGCGGACTGTGCCGACCTGATCGCCAGCAGCTTACCGTTCGGCAAAGGAAGGCTTTTGGAGATCTCCAGGGCACTGGCCGTGGAACCGCAAATCATCTTGATGGATGAACCGGCAGCGGGGCTGAACAGTCGCGAAACGGTCGAACTCGCCGGTCTCATCCGCAGGATCAAAGAACTGGGAATAACGGTTGTGCTGGTCGAACATGACATGGAACTGGTAATGGATATTTGTGAGTCGATTATCGTCTTGAATCTAGGGAAAAAGCTGGCTCATGGCACACCGCGGGAAATTCAAGTAAACCCTGCGGTTATCTCCGCCTACTTGGGTGAAGGCTAATGGCTTATTAACAAGTTGCTGAAAAAGGTCCATCTACTGCGTTGCCCTCATTCTTCTTCATTGCGACGTACTTCAATGTACGCCTCATTCCTCAGAATTTCGGGCGCCTTGTAGCCCGTCGGCTTTGCCGACGTTAAAAGAAGGCTTCCTTCGGAAGCCAGTCTGGATCTTTTTGAGCAACCTGTAAAATATGAGTTTTTCCGCAAACTGTTAAATAAAAAACTATGCTGAGAATTAAAAATATCAACACCTACTACGGCCAGGTTCACGCGCTTAAAAATGTTTCTTTGCACTTGGCGGAAGGTGAAATTGTCACGCTGATCGGAGCAAACGGCGCCGGTAAGACCACGCTGCTTAATACTTTGTCGGGGATTTTACCGTCAAAAAGCGGGCAGATACTGTTTGATAACATCCCCATTGCCGCCCTGGCCCCGCACAGTATTGTTAAGCTGGGTATTTCTCAAGTACCGGAAGGAAGGCAGGTTTTCAAACCTCTCTCCGTGGAAGACAATCTGGAACTGGGCGCTTACCTGCGATACAAAACCAGCGCGGGCAAGGCAGAGGTGAAACAAACCACCGAGATGGTTTTTGTCTTATTTCCCATTCTGCGTGAAAGACGAAAGCAATTGGCTGGAACGCTTTCGGGTGGTGAACAGCAAATGCTGGCTATCGGCCGCGCGCTCATGGCCAAACCCAGGTTACTGCTTCTTGATGAACCTTCCATGGGACTGGCGCCCATGATCGCTCAGGAAATTTTCAGGGTTATCGAAATGCTCTCCCGCGAAAAAAATACAACGGTTCTTCTGGTCGAGCAAAACGCCAGAGCCGCTTTGAAGATGGCCGATCGCGGCTATGTGATCGAAACCGGCCGCCTGATTCTGGAGGGAACCGCAGCCGAGTTGCTGGAAAATAAAGACGTTCAACGGGCCTATATCGGAAAAGACAAAAAGGAGATATGGGAACGGTAATCAAGACGGAAACAGGCCAAAGGGTCATTTTTTAATGAGGATGTTTTTCAACGGTTTGAATTACTAATAAGAGCAAAATAGTGAAGACTCAATTTATTAATTGCCAGGAAGTTTTTTCTGAAGCCTCAGGCGAGAGGACAAGCTTCCTGGCAAGTCCAGATTATTCACTCATTAATAGGATGCTGAAAAACTCATTCTTACAGGTTGCTCAAAAAGGTTCTGTCGGCCTCCTTGGAGGCCTTTATAGAGGTCGGCCAAGCCGACCGGCTACAAGGCGCCCGAAACCGGGAACCCGCCCCGAAGGGGTGGGACTGAGCGTTGCCTTTTACGCGAAGAAATTCCGAGGAATGAGGCGTAGATAGAGGTACATCGCAATGACGAGGGATGAGGGCAACGCAGTAGACGGGCCTTTTTCAACAACCTGTTAATAACCGGGAGGTGTCGGCATGAATATTTGGGATAAAAAACATGAATGCATATCACGCGACGAACTCGAACAATTGCAGTTGGAAAGACTGCAGGCGACCATCAACAGAGTTCATAAGAATGTCAGCCATTACCGGAAAAAATTTAATGAGCTGGATATTATTCCGGAAGATATTCAAACGCTCTCCGATTTGACAAAACTTCCGCTGACCACCAAAGAAGACCTAACGCTCAACTATCCCTATGGCATGTTTGCCGTGCCTCTGCGGGAAGTGGTCCGGATTCATTCTTCTTCCGGAACCACCAGCAAGCCGATCGTCGTCGGGTACACCAAAAATGATATTCACCTCTGGTCTAATCTGGTGGCGCGTTTTATGACCTCCGCCGGCCTCACTTCCGATGATTTGGTGCAAATAACCTTTCAATATGGTCCTCTTACCGGCGCATTTGGCCTGCATTACGGGGCGGAAATGATTGGTGCATCGGTTATTCCCATGGGTACCGGAAAAACGGAAAAGCAAATCATGATTATGCAGGATTATAAATCAACAGTGCTGGTCAGCACGCCAAGTTACGCCCTGGCCTTGGCGGCACGAATGGAGGATATGGGCATAAATCCCAAATCCCTTTCGCTGAAATTCGGGCTTTTTGGCGGAGAACCATGGTCGGAATCGATGCGCAGCGAAATCGAGCAGAGGCTTTCCCTCAGCGCCACCGACAATTACGGTCTTTCCGAAGTGATTGGTCCCGGTATCGCCGGTGAATGTTCGTACAAAAGCGGTATGCATATCTATGAAGACGCTTTCTTGCCGGAGATTATCAATCCGGATACCGGCGCCGTGCTGCCGCCCGGTGCTGAAGGTGAACTGGTCCTTACTACTTTAGCCCGGGAAGCTTATCCGATGATTCGTTACCGGACAAGAGACGTTACCAGCCTGGACTATTCTATCTGTCCATGCGGCAGAACTTTAGTGCGCATGAAAAGAATCGTGCGGCGTTCCGACGACATGCTCATCATCAGGGGAGTCAATGTTTATCCTTCACAGCTTGAGGAAGCCATTTTTAGTGTCGCTGAAGGTGAAGCCCCGTATCAGGTCGTGGTTGAGCGCAGCGGAGCCATGGACCGGTTGGAAATCGTTATTGAGGTTACGGACAACATTTTCGCCTTGGAGCTGCAAAAACAAAGGTCTTTTCTGGAACAGGTCAAAAAACGCATCAACTCGGTTACCGGTATTAATGTTTCTGTAAGGTTGGTTGAAGCCAAAAGCCTACCCAGGCAAGACGGGAAAATTGCCAGGGTATTGGACAAAAGAAAAATATAGGTTAGTTAAACCGAACATGGTTTTCCCTTGAACCTCCTGCAAGCCCGCAGGCCTTAGACCTTTTGAGGAGAGGAATATGATCGCTTATCAGCTTTCCATTTTTGCGGAAAATAAACCGGGCATGCTGGCCCGCATAACCGGCGTTCTAGCCAAAGCCAAGATCAGCATTCGGGCGACGACGATATCCACTCACGATACTTTCGGGGTCATCAGCCTGATTGTGGATGATCCTAAACAAGCGAAAGCGGTGCTGACCGAAGCCGGCCTGACCGTCCAGCTGGGCCGTGTGCTGGCGGTTCTCATTCCCGACCAACCCGGCGGTCTGGATAAATTGGTGCAGCTTCTCTATCGTGAGGGAATCAATGTCAACAACGCCTATGGCTTTGTACTGGAAAGTGCCAAAAAAGCCGTCTTTGTGGTCGAGGTGGAACAGATCGAACAAACGGAAAAATTAGTGGAAAAGAACGGATTCAAGACGCTGGATACAGAGGCCTTATCGGCCGTTTAGCCGTTCCTTCGCATGAAAATCTGATCAGGCCGGTCCTGACCTCTACTTTATCTGACAGAAAGTGTCAAAAGCAGTGGCGGACCGAATCTCCATATTTCACCTACTAATGTTTTAAGAAGATTGACCAAAAAATTAACGATTACGGTTTGAAATGTGGATTAAAAAGGCAGAGCAATTTCTGAACGCTGCCTTTAAGGGAAGAGATGGTTGATGTAACTTTTATCTGAACTTCCTCTTGAGTCCAACAAGGCCAAGAAGCCCGGTTTAAAGTCCAAGATTATAGACCTGACCCCCGACCTTTAGTTAGGATAAATTTTTAACACCACAATCAGGCATAATCTATTCATAAAGCTACATGACAGACATGATTATTGTCAGGCGCGTAAGCAAAACAAAATGCAAGAACATACCCTTGATTTTCAATCTGCCCCGGAAAATATGTCCCAAAACGCGGCGTCCGGCAGCATCAAAATAATACGGCAGCCCCCAGCGAATATTGAGCAGGTTTAAATCCGTAACAAGATCGGAAGATGTTTTGATGATAATTGCCGGATTATGAACAATGCCTGGTTCAATGGTCAGGTTTCCTTGTTGAAAAATGAGGGTTATCGTCGCTTCAATATCGGGCAGATCAATGGCGGTAACGCCCTGCATTTTGTTAAAAACTGCATATTTCGCCTGAGATTTTTCGATATTGCCGGTGATGAGCTCCTGTACAATGAAGGAAAAAGGAACATCGGCAGCATTATTAACTATATTTAATTCCATGGTCTGTATACTTATTTGTTATCGTTAAAGAGCTTTACGGTAAATTGCCAATACTTCACTCGAATCGGTAACATCCCGGGCATTGTTGACAATAGAGCCATCGGACATGCTCAAATCCGCCGCTTTTATTATATTTTCTTCTTTCACGCCGAATTCAGAGAGCTTTTGTGGATGACCGATTTTCTTTGTGAAATCAAAAACTGCTTTAACTGCGGCCTTGGCTGCCTGTTGAGTTGTGCTGCCCTTTTCATATACGCCCATAGCCTGCGCTATTTCCGCATAATAATCCTGCGCATTGGGCAGATTAAATTCCATGCAATGAGGCAGTAGAATGCCGTTGGCGATGCCATGTGGGACATGTGAGACAGCACCAATGGAATGTGCCATCGCGTGCACTAATCCCACCATCGCGTTGCCGAATGCCCAGCCGGCCATTGTTGCCGCCAACTGCACCTGTCCGCGGGCAATGAGGTCGCTGCCGTTTTTAACGCACTGCGGCAGATATTTATTTAAAAGCCGAATGGCGTGCAGGCCTAAAGCATCAGCAATCGGCTCGCGCTGCATGGAAGATATAGCCTCAACAGCGTGGCAAAAGGCATCCATTCCCGTAGATGCGGTTAAGAGCGTCGGCAGTTTGGCCGTTAATGTGGGATCAAGAATGGCCACACGCGGCGCATTGAATGATTCCACGATTAAAATTTTCTGCCCTTTGCTTTTATCGAAAATGACAGCCATCCAGGTTACTTCGCTGCCGGTGCCGGCAGTGGTCGGGATGACTATGTGCGGTGTCTGCGGACGCGTTAAAAGCTGGATTCCTTCAAAATCACTCAGCGAGCCGCCTTCGGTAAGAAGGATACACATGCACTTGGCCGTATCAATGACGCTACCGCCGCCGACGCTCACGACAATATCGGCACCTTTTTCTTTGGCAAACTTTGCGGCGCGGTCAACTACGTCTATTCCCGTATCTTGAGGAATGTCACTAAAGACACCGACGCATTTATCGCCTAAGCTGGAGGTTATTTTGTCCAGCAAGCCGGCCTTGATAATGCCTTGATCGGTAACAACTATGGCCCGGGAGCATCCCAGCGCACTAATTTCCGATTCCAACTCCTGGGTAGAAGATCCGTTGCCGAAAATAATTTTTGTCGTGCCGAAATAAACAAAGGACAAATCTTGATCGTAACCCATAACGCACTCCTTTTATCTGTCATTGCGAGACGCCTCTCAGGCGTTAGCTTACCCGTCAGTTTATCCGGCGCATGCCGGGAATGCAGGGAGTGTTAAACCCAGAACCCTTCTACGCGTTTCACTCGTCCAAGGACAATTCTACTATAGCTTTTTTTATGGCTTTACTTTGAAAAAAGCCAAGTCTCATCTCTACACTTTCCCCCAATTCCCCCTAAATATCATCCGGGAAAAGTGTGTTTACTTCCGTTAAAAGGTCAATGACCTTATTGACGGTTTTGACATTGCGCACGACATAAGTCAGATCGCCTTTTAATTTTAATTTTCCCTGCATCAAGGCTTTAGTCGCATCAAGTTCTTTTTTGGCAACCTGTTTCCAGCGGGCATAGTCACCAACCATGACAAAAGTAGCCGTTTGCGCTTTAGCGGCATCGCAGATATAAAAGTCGCGGACATCACCATGCCAGTAATCAGTGAACATGTAAACAGTTTCAGGAACATTTTTCGCAGGATCGGCATTGACTGTCATGGAAACACTTCCTTCCCACTCTTTGGCGATTTCCTTGTACTCTGCTGATCCGGCAATGGTCTGTTTCCAGGCATCCATCCACTCCTGGGTAAAAGCCTTGTATGCCGTCATTTTCCATTCTCCTTCTTATTGTTTTTTGTAAAGTTTATCTCTTAACTCCGGAAGTCCGAGCTCCAAAAGTTTTTCTTCACTGACAATACCGTTGGGCGTTAAGCCGCGGATAGCGTAATATTCGTCGCGCAAAAGCTTCATATCGGGAATCGAACCAGCGCCCGCGCCCTCCTGGAGAGGAGTTAGAACTTTTTTCGGAAGAACATCGTCCTTGACGGTAATTCCCAGTAAATTATTGATGCCGCGCTTCAGCGTCCAGTCGCGCGCGCCGCTAATAAGAAAATCTTTGAATTCAAAGTTGAAGCCGGTAATCGCATTAAAGGCGTCACGGATCGTTTCCGGTTTCAGGCAGTACATTAGATAATGACAAATCGAAAGGCTGTTGTCTAAAATGCCGTAGTTCTCAGAATTATAAACCAGCAGGGCTTTCCCCTGCGAAGTTTTTCCGTCATAGTCCTCCTTCATGTCGAAGAGCTGCGGCCAGGAAACCATACCCTGTTCCATTCCCATGGTGGCATGCTGCAGATGGCAGGCGCCGCGGTTGGACATCATATAGGCGAGTCCCATGCCATGGAAGCCACGCGGATCGTGCATCGGAAGTTCCAAGCCTTTGACCTGGACAGCAAAATCCAGGGCCTGGGCTCCCAGTTGGGCTGCTGCTTTCAATGAACCTTCCGCCAGCATATTTCCAAAGCCCTCCCGAAAAGCTATTTTTTTCAAAAGAGCAAAAACAGTGTCCATATTACCCCAGGTCAGTTCCAGGCCGTCGGCCTTTTTCTTGTCGATGATCCCTTTCTCATAAAGTTCCATGGCCATGGCAATGGTTGCCCCGGCGCTGATAGTATCCAGGCCGTAACGGTTGCAAAACTCATTGGCCTTGATCACGGCAGCCAGATCGTCATTCATAATCATAGTGCCGAAGGTACAGCACGTTTCATATTCGGGGCCCGGGCCTTCCTCTGTTTTATAAGGGCCGTCTTTTACGGCGCACACTCTTTTACAGGCAATCGGGCAATTGGCGCAGGCATGTGTTTTGGTCAGATAAGTTTCCCTCATTGTCGGGCCGCTTAATTTGGCAGAAAGTTCGAAATCTTCGCCGAGAGACCAGTTTTTGATCGGAACATCGCCGGTTACCATTCCCAAGTCCATGGCCGCATCCGACCCCATCAGATGCATGGATTCGGCAAAGGCCGATTCCTTAATTTCCTGGAGAGCCGCCTTAAATATTTCCTTATACTTTTCTTCATTGGCTTTACCAGGTGGCTGATGGCCTCGAACCAAAATGGCTTTGAGTTTTTTAGAACCCATGACAGCGCCCAAGCCCGTGCGGCCGATGAAATGAGCCTTGTCATTGCCGATGGCAGCAAACTTCACCATGTTTTCTCCGGCGGGACCGATGACCAATACTTTTAATCCTTTATATTCAGCTTTGAGAATGTCGGTTACTTCATATATATCTTTGCCCCAAAGTTTGTCGGCGGGAGATATTTTGGCTTCCCCGTTGATGACCGATAGGATAACAGGAGTCTTGCTCTGGCCGGTGACGATGATTCCGTCAAAACCGGCGCGTTTTAATTCTGGCCCGAAATTGCCGCCGCAGGCAGCTTCACCCCAGATACCGGTTTGCGGTGATTTGCCGGCAACAGCAAAGCGTGAGGATCCGGGAAATCCGCTTCCCACCAGCGGGCCGGTCATGACCATCAGCGGACTTTCTGCACTCAGTGGATCGGCATTGAGATTATATCTTTCTAAATAAAGAGAAGCGGCCAGAGAGCTTCCGCCAATGAATTTCCTGAGCCTGGCCTCTTCAAGGCTGAAGTTCGTAGAAACTCCCTTGGTTAAATCAACCTCTAAAAATTTGCCTGCGTAACCGTTCATGTCATCCTCCTCAAGTTGGATAACCTCGAAAACACTCAACAGGCCGTCACACCAGTGGAAACCGGTGTCCAGGACATTTTAAACTTACTGGCTTCCGGTTTTCGCCGGAATATCCAAATAGGAATTAAGCCTTTGGTCGATATCGCTAATGTTTGATAAGAACTTTCTTTTGGCTGGAAAGAGTATAACAAAAGAAGAAGATAGAATCAAAAGAAAAATAGGGCGAAGGGCAAGGGGACAAAGGGTGTCTTCTTGAGAAAATGGGACACGCTCATTTAAATCGATTACCATTTGAAATTTTGCATGGCAGAACAAAATTTAAAATCAACATTACAGGAAGGAATGCTCTCCCCTATGGGTCTTTCGAATACTTAAAAAAATTTTCCCAGTGGCACGATACAGGATATATTTTTTCTTTGTCGCTATAGCTCTAACTTGATCCGCCAGACAGTGATAAAAAAACCGGATTTTTCTCCGTCGTTCAAGGGGCATCGGATCGGTTTAACTGATCTGTTCCCCGCACGGCCCAAAAGGCCTGAATGAATCATTTATTTTTTTTAGGATAAAATCAACCTTATTTTTCCGCGAAAATTTTTCAATCTCTTTCCTATTTTCCGGAGAGGACAGGTTTTCGCTTATCTCCGGCTTTTCTCTTGAAATAAAAAGCAAAAATGGCTATAAGATAATAAAAGAGCAGGAGGTTTTATCTCATGAAAATAAAAAGGATTGCCCATATCGGGGTGGGAGTTAAGGATACTGATACGTCCAAAACTCTATTTCAGGACATACTTTCTCTGCCAATATCCCATGAAGAACGCCAGGGAGAACTTAAAATAGCCTTTGTGCCCGTGGGGGAGACCAATTTTGAATTAGTCCAATCTACCGATCCCGATGGGGTTATGAATAAATTTATTGAAAAAAAGGGAGAGGGGATACATCATATTGCCCTGGAAGTGGAAGATATCGACCAGGCCATAGAAGAACTGAAAACCCAGGGGGTCCCCTTGATCGACAAACAGGCCCGGCCTGGGGCCCATCAAACTCGGGTTGCTTTCCTGCACCCCAAGGGCACCAACGGGATATTGATTGAATTGGTAGAGGTTGATCATTAATATGAAAAATAGCATGAATCCAGAATCCAGGAGTCAGAATTCAGAATAAAAACTTATAACCGTTAGATTCTAAGATTTATTTTCATGTGGGGTATCCGGAGTTTAAAACAAAAAAACGAATCTTTTTAGATAAGTGAGGTTTTATCATGTGGGATTATACGGACAAGGTTAAAGCCTATTTTGAAAATCCCCAAAATATCGGGGAAGTGGTAAATCCGGACGGGGTGGGCGAGGCCGGCTCTTTGGCCTGCGGGGATGCCCTGCGGCTTTCCTTTAAACTGGATGAACATAAACGGATCAACGAGGCCAAATTCCAAACTTTCGGCTGTGCCAGCGCCATCGCCTCTTCATCCGCCCTGACGGAATTGATTAAAGGCAAGACCCTGGAGGAGGCGGAAAAAGTCACCAATAAGGATATTGCCGCCTTTCTGGGGGGATTGCCCAAGGAGAAGATGCACTGTTCGGTCCTGGGAGAACAGGCCCTGGCCGCAGCCATTGCCAACTATCGCGGTCAACCCATCCCCAAAGTGGAAGAAGGGGAGATCGTCTGCGAATGTTTTGGCGTGACCGACAAAGAGATCGAACGGGTCATCCGCCAGAACAATCTGAAGACCCGGGAAGAAGTGACCAATTATACCAAGGCCGGTGGAGGCTGTGAATCCTGCCACGAAAAGATTGAGGCCATCCTGAATCGGATACTCAAGGAAGAAAAAACCCCGATCGAGATCCCGGCCCTATCAAAACCTGCACCTTTGACCAACATCCAAAAAATGAAACTGATTGAAGAGACCCTGGAACGGGAGATTAAACCGGCCCTCAAGGCCGATGGAGGCGACATCGATCTGATCGACATCGAAGGCAATAAGGTCCTGGTCGCCCTCCGGGGGACTTGCTCCTCCTGCCGGGCCGCAGAGGTCACCTTGAAACAATATGTAGAGAGCAAATTCCAAGAATTCGTTTCCCCGGAAATCATTGTTGAGGAGGTAAAGATATGAAGGTCGTCTATCTGGACAACAACGCCACCACCCAGACAGCACCTGAGGTGGTCGAGGGCATGCTCCCCTATTTTACGGACCTTTACGGCAATCCGTCCAGCATGCATTCTTTTGGAGGACAGCTGGCCAAACCGGTGCAGCAGGCCAGGGAACAAGTGGCGGCCCTGATCAAGGCCGATCCGACTGAGATCGTCTTCACCAGTTGCGGCACCGAAAGCGATAATGCGGCCATCTGGGGCACCTTGAATTCCTATCCCCAAAAAAACCATATCATTACCACCAGGGTGGAACACCCGGCGGTCAGCAATTTGGCCACCTATTTATCCAAAAAAGGGTTTAAAGTGACTACCCTGCCGGTGGACCGGGAAGGCCGCCTGGATCCTGATCTTGTGGCCTCGGCCATCACCGAGGAAACGGCCCTGGTCAGCATCATGTGGGCCAATAACGAAACCGGGGTCCTTTTTCCGATTGAAGAGATTGCCCGGCTGGTCAAGGCCCGGGGGGTGGTCTTTCATACCGATGCCGTCCAGGCCGTGGGTAAGCTTCCCATCGATCTATCCCAATGCCCGATCGACCTCCTTTCCTTTTCCGGTCATAAGCTTCATGCCCCCAAAGGCATTGGGGTCCTGTATATCCGCAAAGGGACCCGCTTTACCCCTTTTATCATCGGGGGTCACCAGGAAAGGGGCCGCCGCGGAGGGACTGAAAACGTCCCCTATATCATCGGCCTGGGAAAGGCCTGTGAACTGGCTCAAAAAAATCTGATTGAGGAAAACGGCCGGATCCGGGTCCTAAGAGATAAACTGGAACAAGGGATTTTGAAAACCATTCCCAAAGTCATGATCAACGGCCACCAGAAAGAACGATTGAGCAACACTTTAAGTATCAGCTTTGAGTATGTGGAAGGTGAATCCATCCTCATGCTGCTCAGCAACCTGGGGATCTGTGCCTCTTCCGGTTCGGCCTGCACCTCCGGTTCCCTGGAACCTTCCCATGTACTCCGGGCCATGGGCGTGCCTTTTACGGCTGCTCACGGCTCCATTCGTTTTAGTTTGAGCATCTATAATACCGAGGAAGAGATTGATTTTGTCCTGGAACACCTCCCCCCGATCATCAGCCGGCTGCGTGAGATATCCCCTTTCTGGAAAGAAGGGAAGGGCCGAATGGCTGTGGGAGGGCAATAAAAAAAGAGCGGATACTTAAGATATCCGAGGCTGGATACAGGATTCATGATTCAAGATGCAAGATGCATGATGTCGGATATCTTGTGCTTTTGTTTTTATCCGGTATCATGGATCAAATTATTATTTTACCTTTCGGATTCAATTGGTTAAAAAAAATCTGACAACATAGGATATCAATGGACACATCATTATACTTCGTCGTCATGGCCGGGGGCAGAGGCACCCGTTTCTGGCCCAGGAGCCGCACCAAACGGCCCAAACAACTCTTGGACATTGTCGGCTCCAAAAGCATCCTGGAACAGACCATTGACCGTCTCCTGCCTATAACCGACTGGGAGCATATCCTTGTGGTTACCGAGGCCTCCCAGGCCGAGGCCGTCAAGGAGTTGCTTCCGGACTTACCCAAAACTCGATTGATTGTAGAGCCCTTGGGCAGGAATACGGCCCCCTGTATCGGCCTGGCAGCCATAATCCTGGAACAAATCGATCCTTCCGCTGTCATGGCTGTCTTGCCGGCTGATCATCATATCTCCCAGGTCCCTTCCTTTCAGGAGACCTTACTAGCCGCTGCCCAGACTTCTCGAACCGAAGAATATCTGATTACCCTCGGTATCCTTCCGACCTTTCCGGAAACCGGATACGGCTATCTTGAACAGGGGAAGAAGATTACGGAGATCAATGGTCATGGAGTCTGGGAGGTTAAGGCCTTTCATGAAAAACCGGACCGACCCAAGGCCGAAGCCATGCTTTCGACCGGACGATTTTTTTGGAACAGCGGGATGTTTGTCTGGACGGTTTCAGCTATCTTGAACCAGATTGCACGGTTGACCCCGGCCATGTATGAAGAATTGATAAAACTAAAAAAATTCCTAGGCACCCCGCAGTGGGAAGAGGCACTTAAGGCCGGTTATGAGGCCATGGAGAACATCTCCATTGATTTTGCCGTTATGGAAAGGGCAGACAAGGTTCTTATGCTGGCCGGAGATTTCGGCTGGAATGACGTGGGCAGTTGGGAGGCGGTCTATCAACTGCAGCCCAAGGATGAACAGGGGAACTTCTTGTACGGTCCGGTGATAGTCCTGGATAGCCAAGGCTGTCTGGTTCACAGCCCTCAAAAAGCTGTAGGATTGATTGGGATGAAAGATCTGATCGTGGTGGATACTCCAGACGCCATCTTGATTTGTCCCCGCGAAAGAGCCCAGGAGGTCAAGAAAATAGTGGAGTTATTGGAGGCTCAAGGAAAACGTGAACTGTTATGATTTGCCAATCAGGGGGGGATGAATGAATCCACAAATATTTCGGGAATACGATATACGGGCCATTGTTGATAAAGACATCACCTTGGAAGAAGTGGAGATCATGGGTAAGGCCATGGGCACTTACCTGGGACAAGCCGGAAAAAAACAAATCACGTTGGGCCGGGACGGTCGTCTGAGTTCCAAGGCCTTTCGCGATCAATTATTGAAAGGATTATTGTCCACCGGCTGTCAGGTTATCGACATTGGTGTTTGTCCGTCTCCTTTGCTCTATTTTTCCATCCGCCATTTGAAGACCGACGGCGGGATCATGATCACGGCCAGTCACAATCCTCCGGAATACAACGGATTCAAGGTCTGCAGCGGTCCGGACACCATCTTCGGGGCCGAGATCCAACGCCTGCGTCTGATCGTCGAGGAAGGAAATTTCATGTCCGGAACCGGGTCGGTCCGGGAAGAAGATGTCCTTCCGGCTTACCGGGAATTTGTCTTGAAAGATATACAGTTACCTCATGCCCTGCGGGTAGGTCTGGACGGAGGAAACGGCACCGGAGGTTGGACGGCCCTGCCGATCATCCGCCAACTGGGCTGCCAGGTCTTTGATTTATATTGCGAAATAGACGGGTCTTTCCCCCACCATGAACCGGATCCGACCGTACCAAAAAATTTAAAAGAATTGATCGACCTGGTTAAAAGAGAACACCTCGATGTAGGACTGGCCTATGACGGGGATGGAGACCGCCTGGGGGTAATCGATCATGACGGGAACATCATCTGGGGGGATGAGTTGTTGATCCTTTTTGCCCGGGACATTTTGAAAACGCGACCAGGGGCCACCTTTATCGGTGAGGTGAAATGTTCCCAGAATTTATATGATGACATTCCCCGTCATGGAGGAAAGGTCATCATGTGGAAGACCGGTCATTCCCTGATCAAGCAGAAAATGAAAGAGGTCCAGGCGGTCCTGGCCGGAGAAATGAGCGGTCATTTGTTTTTTGCCGATCGTTATTTTGGTTTTGATGATGCGGTCTATGCCTCCATGCGACTCCTGGAAATTTTGTCAAAAACCGGAAAGAAAATTCCTGAGTTGTTATCCGGTCTGCCCAAAACCTATTCCACCCCGGAAATTCGAGTGGAAACCAAGGAAGAAACCAAATTCCAGTTAGTGGAAGCCGTCAAAAAAGAACTGGCCCGAAGATTTCCCATCATTGATGTGGATGGGGTCCGGGTAGTATTTGAGGATGGTTGGGGATTAATCCGGGCCTCCAATACCCAGCCGGTCCTGGTCTTGCGCTTCGAAGCCCGGTCTCCGGAACGATTACAAGAGATTCAAAATTTAATTGAAGGAATTCTTGACCAGGTTCAAAAAAATTTCTAATCGGCCAAGGCGCTAAAATAGGGTTGATTCTCCATGAGATCTTTCTTTTCATCCCCATCCATGCCTTAAAGGGAACTTCGACCATTCAAAACCCTTGGCTGTTTTAATGATTGTTGATCCGAGACGGGGACAATAACTGATTTTTCATACCCATCTCTAAGGGACCTTTAAAAAAGACAGGAAAACACAGAAAACAGAAGATCGTGCAAAGAGAAGAAAAGGACTCCTTTTTGTTTTTCTTTTCTAACCTTCTAAATTCCCATTTGTTTTTCAATATCCATTAATAGAACATAGTTTTAAGCAGTTAGCCGGGGTAATCTTCTTCGGATCAGGATGGAAGCCTCTTTTATCTTCTTCAGGTGCTTCCAAAAGTCTAACTGCAAAGTCCGGTCATTGGGGTTTGACAGCCGGTCAATCCTAAGATAAACCTGCGTTCATCCAACCCACAGGGTTCTCCTTTTTGAATCCTTCAAAAGATGTCTTTGGCAACAAACGAGAAAACAATTTCCCGCCAAACAAAAGCGGGGTGATTGAAAAAATGTTTAAGCAAGAGACTTTGGTATCGTTGTCTTTAACCTTTTCGTCAGTGGTCAACCGGCCCAAGAAGGATCTCGATCTAAATTTGGGCCTCCCGGCAGGGTAAATTACCTTTTATTATTGTTTTTTTGATCTCCCAAAAGCGGATCTGAAATTAAGACTTGAAACTAGCATCCCAGTCTACGTCTTTGTATTTGGAATGAGGGGAGAATATTTGGATTTTATGAAGGATACATGCTGGCAGACCATTAAAGAACAACTCCAGATCCAAATCCCGGGCAATCAGTATCAAATGTGGATTGAACCTTTGGATCTCCTCCCATCCAATGACCAGGACCTTCTTTTGGGTTGTCCCAACTCCTTTTTTTTAAATTGGGTCAAAGAAAGATATTACACCTATATCGTTCAGACGGCCAATAATCTATACCCCAATAACCTGAATATCGGCCTTCAGGTTTCTTCTCCCCGGCCCAGCCAATCCCAATCCCATTCTGCTCCTCCTCAGCAGTGGATGTTACCGGGGTTCGACCGGAAAGGGCAACAGCAGTTGAACGGAGGTTTTACTTTCGATCAATTCGTGACCGGTCCCAGTAATCATTTCGCCTACCTGGCTTCTAAGGCCTTGGCTGAAGAAAAAAATCTGCATAACAATGCCCTGTATCTTTTTTCATCCTCCGGTTTGGGCAAGACCCATTTGTCCCAAGCCGTGGGTAATTATATTCACCACCATAAACCTCAGGCCAGGGTCTTGTATCTTTCCACTGAAGACTTTACCAATGAAATGATCCAGTGCTTAAAAACCAATTCCATGAACACTTTCAAAGATAAATATAGAAAAAACTGCGATTTTCTTCTGTTGGAAGAAGTCCATTTCTTAAGCGGAAAAGAAACCACCCAGACGGAGCTGGGCTATACCCTGGACACCTTGTTTAACGCAAATAAAAAAATCATCTTCACCAGTTCCCTGCCGCCCAAGGACATCCCGCGCCTGTGCAGCAAATTAAAGTCCCGTTTGAGCTCGGCCTTGATAGGTTCCATTGACCCCCCTGATTTTGAAACCCGACTGGGCATAGTGGAAAAGAAATCCAATTTTCTGGGGATCGCCCTTCATCAGGAGGTTAAACAATTTCTGGCCGGCAAGCCTTTCAAAGACATGAGACAGTTAGAGGGCTGTTTGATCAGGATGTCGGCTCAGGCCAACCTGATGAACCAGAACCTGGATCTCTCCCTGGCTGAATTGGTGGTGCAGGAACAGATTCAGGAAAAACATGAGGTCTCCATTCAAACTATAAAGAATCTGGTGGGAAAATATTTTCGAGTGTCTCTGGAAGAGATGATCTCCCGTTCCCGAAAACGGGTCCATCTTCTCCCCCGAAACCTCTCTATTTTTTTGAGCCGGAAATATACCGGCCATACCTTGGAGACCATCGGCCGGGCCTTCAATCGGGACACGACCTCGGTGATCTATGCGGTCAACACCGTGGAAAAGGGTCTTAAAAAAAATCCGGAGATTTCCAAACAAGTCCATTTCCTGTCATCACAGATCGAGGGGATTCAAAATGGCTCCACGCCCACGCCCCAACCCTAAGAAGACCCCCAACACCTGGCCGGGAATAAAAAACCGGATCCGGGGTTATAAAGAACAGATGGTGACCCTTCAGCGGGATTTGACGGCCATTCCAGCCTTGGGTCCTCAAAATGGGGGGAAAGGGGAATATGCCAAGGCCCTTTTTCTGGAAAAACAATTAAAGGCCTTATCACCTCAAACCATTTTAAACCTGGGCTGCCCTGATCCTCGGGTCCCTCAGGGGATTCGCCCCAATCTCCTGGCCCTTTTCGAAGGCCGGAATCCTTCCCGGACCATCTGGATCCTGAGCCATATGGATATAGTGCCCATCGGCGACAGGCGGTTATGGAAGACTGATCCCTATACATTGAAACGGAAAGGTGATTTCCTTTACGGCCGGGGAGTCGAGGACAATCAGCAGGGCATCGTTTCTTCTTATTTTGCCGTTAAGGCCTTAGAGGAGGAAGGGGTGCGCCCCGCCTACCCTGTCGGGCTCCTTTGGGTCTCCGATGAAGAAACAGGAAGTCATAAGGGGTTGGAATTTTTTTTGAAAAAAAAACGCAAGCTGTTCAAGGCCGACGACCTGATTATTGTTCCCGATGCCGGAAATCGGGAAGGGACCATGATCGAGGTGGCGGAAAAAAGCATGCTTTGGATAAAATTCACCCTTTTGGGAAAACAATGTCATGGCAGTCGGCCTGACATAGGGAAAAACACCCTGCGGGGGACGGCTCATTTCATAATCGCCCTGGAAAAACTGCCTCGAATTTTCAAAAAAAAGGACTCCCACTTTGATCTCCCCATAAGCACCTTTGAGCCTACGCAAAAGGAAGCTAATGTGTCCAACATCAATACCATTCCCGGTCAGGACGTATTTTATTTGGATTGTCGTGTCCTGCCCGAATATCCTCTGACCAAGGTCATCGATACCATAAGAGGGATAGCCGTCGAGGTGGAGAAAAAAACCGGACTGGGCATCAAAATTGAAGTGATCAACTCCCTTCAGGCCCCACCAGCAACAAAGGCCGATGCCCCTGTGGTTCATGCCTTACAAGAGGCGGTCCAAGCCGTGCATCATAAAAAAGCCTTTCCCTGGGGAATCGGGGGAGGAACCGTGGCCGCCTTTTTCCGAGAAGTCGGTCTTCCAGCGGTCGTCTGGTGCAGTGCTGCGGAAACCGCTCATCAACCCAACGAATTCTGTCGGCTTTCTCATCTCATCAAAGACGCCCAGGTCTTCGCCCATATTTTTTGTCAATCCTGAGATCTTCGTATTTCCTTCGCACCGGCTATGGTAGCGCCTTCAGGTGCTAAAAATATTTATTGACTAAAGGTATATTTTAGGTATAATAATTATACCATGGAATTTGAGTATGACCCAAAGAAAAGTGATCGGAACAAAAAGAAACATGGGATTGATTTTTATGAAGCCCAAGAATTATGGAATGATCCAGATTCTATTGAGATCCCTGTGATAACCAGTGATGAACCAAGATTTCTGGTAATCGGAAAAATTTTGGAAAAACATTGGTCGGGAATTATTACTTATCGGACAGAAAAGATAAGAATTATTTCGGTGCGCCGATCAAGAAAAGAAGAGGTTGATTTATATGAAAGCTAATGAAATTGAAAAGAAATTTGACAAAGGGGAAGATATTTCTAAACACCTTGATGTATCAAAGGCCAGGAGGCCTAAGCAAGAGCAGAAAAGAGTAAATGTAGATTTTCCCCTGTGGATAATTCAGTTATTGGATAAAGAAGCAAAACGTTTGGGTGTTCCTCGACAATCTATCATCAAAGTCTGGGTGGCAGAACGCCTTGAAAAGGCATTATGAAATAATTTGTTGCTAACAAACCAATCAACCCGATTCCGTTATGCCCCAAGGGTTATTTCTGTCGTTGGACACTGATGTCCCTCGCTTGCATAGGTCTTTGCCCATATTTTTTGTCAATCACAAGATCTCCGTATTTCCCCCGCACCGGCTAAGTGATAAAAATCATTTGTTAAGATAATATTTATAATTTATAATAGGTTAAGTAAAATTCCAAGAGGTTAAATAACCCGGCGTTTTCTATCAAAAGACAAATGTTCTTTGTTTCCTCCCCAAAGGATGTCTTTGGGTAGGGAAGTTAGATGGAAAACTTTAAAATAACTTATTATTGAGGACACTGCGCGTCCTCGAAAATCGCTGGGGATGAACCGCAGCGATTCGGCACGAAAATGATAAAATGATACAGAGGACGCAGACGGGAACACTCATAGCGGGAAGAGTTGAGTATAACGAATACCCTCCGCCGCAAGCACTCATCAAAGCGATGAAACGCGGTCACGCCTTTGACCTCGTGGATAGGGGAGTTGTCCGTCTGCGTAAACTGCAGTACTACCAGGCATGGGAGAAAAAGGTCCTAGGTGACCCGAATGAGGGAAAGGGGTTGTACCACATGAATGACCATCCGATGCAGACGGAGTCCGTGAACGATGTTTATGCTTGGTGTGCATGTCTGCCCAGTGTCACTCCAGAGAGGCTTGCTCTCATCGCTCACGAGGGAGAGTATGACTGCCTCATCAGGCTCCATGACTGCGGGGCGTTCTTTTCCAAGGTGGCGGCGTTTCTATCCAACAACAGACGGGGCTTCCATCTCCACTGTGGCCTTGTCACATACAACCGCGGTGCAGAAGTCGACAAGAAGACGCTCAACTCGCAGAAGTTCCACTTCAACGTATTCCAAAAATGTCCAGACCGCAAGGATGACATGGAGTATCGAATGTCAGTTATTAACTACACATTTCATCGTTTACCGGAAGACCACTTGGACTTGGTTCTGGGGAATTGTGGGGAAATCGTCTCAATAGAGGACCTGCCGAACAAAGGCATCCTGACGACGTCGCTATAGCGCCGCGCTTGATGCCCAGCGTTAGGCACGCGGAGACAATCACTGGAGATGAACTTGATTCGATGGATAAAGGCATTGCTACGTTGGGTATTAGAACCCCGGTCACTATGGCTATGTGTCCTGGTTGTAGGCATGTCTTCATGCCTCGCGTTTGCTGGTCGGGTAAGTGAGTCGAAAATCAGGCTCGTTGGCCTGTTTCTACAGCTTGGCGGCGTCGCGACAGTCGCATGGGGGCTTCGAGAAACAAGACAGTTCTTTGGGTATCCAACCCTATTTCAACATGCCATCGATTGGGTCAGGCGCTTTCCAAGGTACAAACCTCCCCCCATATCTGCGGCCATCGACACTACCTTTCCCGCCTTTCATGTTAAAGCGAGTGGATACTCTTGGCAGTCTTTTGGTCCCGAAGCACCAATAGAAAAAAGGTTGGCAGCCGTCGAGGCGAATCTTCTAGATGTCAATGGAAGATTAGGCCAGGTGCAGCAGCAGCTGCATTCTGAGACCCATAGGATTAAATCGGAGTTGCATGAAGAACGGACGCTCAGAGAGATCGAGGATCTGACGACAAGGAGAAAACTGGAGCTTTCTCAAACAGGTGGGCTGAGCATTTCCGCCGTTGGATTGGTCTGGCTTTTCTTGGGGATAGTATTAAGCACGGCATCAGCAGAAATAGCGAGGCTGTTTGCTTAATGGAAAAAAAGGGACGTAGTAGAAAAATAACACTTTACAGATAGGATGTTAGGGGCAGGTCTTGCGATAGCACATTAAAGGAAATTGCCGAACATTTGGGTTTCCACTATAGTTATAAACGCCGTCTGGTAGTAAAACTTTGCGGACTTGAAGTGGGTGCTCGACCTGACTGTAAAATAAATAGGTGAGCAATGAGGTTGGATAGGCTATTTATCCTGCATTTATTGCCACAAAAAGAAATTCCTAACAAGGTTCTCATGTTATGATATAAACTGTGTTATAATGGTATCATATGGTTTGATTATTATAAATGCATTCTTGTAGGTTCCCATGCGAGTTTTTCTCACAGTCATAGAAGGGCCACAGAAGGGCAAAAAGTTTGAGTTCAGTGAACCTGACAACTTCCTGCTGGGGAGGGACGACACAGGCAGTAACGCCCACTTTCGCCTGAATAACGATGACATTCAAGTCTCTCGTAATCATTTCCTCCTCGAAGTAAATCCGCCCGATTGTTATATCCGTGATGCCGGCAGTCTGAACGGCACCTTCATTATAAGGCCCAGTGGAAAGCAACTTTATTTCCTCACCGGTCGGTTAGATGATACGACGGAATATGCCAAACGAGCGGCAATGCTAAGGGAAAAGCTCGGCTATACTTCATTACAGAGGATTGACGAACGTATCAAGATGGCTGACCGTGACGTTATCCGGGTCGGGCAGACCGCTATCTTGGTGGAAGTCATTGGCTCGACTCCACAACAACGGGCGGCACATGACGCGGGCGAGACCGACTCCACAAACTGCATTGACTGCGGCTGCCAGATGCCTAACCCGGCCCATCAGAAGCGGCCTGATCTGTTGTGCGTGGATGATTTTATATGTCGTGATTGTCATACCCGGCATGTACAGGCTCGACGCCCGGTACGTGATGTGAGTTGTTATGGGTGCGGCTGCGATGTAACTGCCGGGGCAAACGCTGACGGCAAAGCCGATGAACTAAAAAATATAGCCCTTTATCTCTGCACCTCCTGCGCTGATGGTAGGGTCAGAGGCGTTCTCCCAGTGAAACAGATCAAAGACTATCGTCTGTTGACATTTCTGGGTGAAGGTGGCTTCGGTATGGTCTTTCTTGCTCGGCATGAAAAGACCGGTCGGGCTGTTGCCCTGAAAGTGACCAAGGAAGTCGTCAAGCAGAATCCGGCGCTGGTCAAACGCTTCAAGCGGGAAATCGCTATCATGCAGCGTCTGCAGCATCCTAATTTAGTTAGACTCTATGATGAAGGGATTGCGGAAACCGGAAATTATTACTTTGTATCGGAGTATCTGCCCGCAGGCAGTTTGGTCGATTACACTCATAACAATTTTAACGGAATTCTGCCGCTTGCTAAAGCGCGCCAGATATATGCACAATCACTGGAGGGTCTTTCGTTTTTGCACGACAAGGGGTTTGTACACCGGGATATCAAGCCGGAGAACATCATTTTGACTAAAGACAGTAGCGGAAAACGTGTTGCCAAGTTGGGGGATTTCGGGCTGGCCAAGAACTACCTTGTTCATGGCGGCACACTAACTGGGGTCAATGAATGGATCGGCACTATCTTCTACTGCTCGCCGGAACAGATTCTGAATTTCAAGCATGTAACCACGGCTACCGATATTTATTCCATGGGGATCGCTTTCTATCAATCCGTAACCGGCCTGTTTCCCTATGACTTCCCCAGTGAGCGGGAATGCGCCGAGATGGTTCGCCGCGGCCAGGTTCCCCGTGATCCGATTTCTTTCATCCTGGGAGATGACAAGCCGATTCCTATTGAGAAGCGGTTACCGGGGATTGAATCGAAGGTGGCGAAGGTTATTAATAGGGCTATTGAAAAGGACCCGGGTAGAAGACCATCGACAGCGCAAAGCTTCATGAAGGCGCTACAACAATAAGGAAGGCATGGTACAGCATGTATATAAGAAGGGTGACTTTATCGGTCAGAAATACGAGGACGTTGATGCCCTCGGTGAAAGCCTCTTTGGCAGGTAGAACGTAAAATTTGAGCATTGAGAAATAAATGTTTGTCAAATCTTCATATCAATCTCATCCCGGCCTTGTTCGCAAGAACAACGAAGATTTCATCCATTCAGATGATAGCCAGGGTATCTATTTGCTTGCTGATGGTATGGGTGGTCATAACTCTGGCGAAGTGGCAAGTGAACTTGCGGGGAAGACCGCACAAACCTACCTTGTGGAGAGATTATTATCAGCAAGTGATAATGAGATCCCTAATATTTTGTTAGAGGCAATAAAGGCAGCGCATGAAACGGTAAATGAGAAAGCAAAAACAGACTTAAGCCTGATGGGAATGGGAACCACTCTTGTCGAAGTCGTTGTCCGCAATAATAAAGCGTTTATCTGCCATGCCGGGGATAGTCGGGCATATCTTTACAGTGATATTCTGCAACGTCTAACCCGTGATCACACTATAGGCGACCAGTTGCTGGCTAACAACATCCTTCCTCGTGAACGGATACCGGAAATAAAGTGGCATACCTTAACCCAAATGGTCGGTATCGGCGATCCACCAGTGCCGGATTTTAAACAAGTAGATCTTTTATCAGGCAATATGCTTCTACTTTGTTCAGACGGCCTGACGGACATGTTGACGGATGAAGAGATTGAAACCATTATTAAGGAGGGGAATTTAGACATTGACTTTATCACCAAAAGCCTCATTGAGGCTGCAAACATCAGGGGCGGCAGAGATAACGTCTCGGCAGTGCTGGTTAAAATATGAAATCCATCATTAAAAAGGAGTCTGCATGAAACCTCTTTCCATAGCTTTGGAGACGGCTTGGCGAATTTCCGTGTGGGAAGCGTCAGCAGCGGCATCTCAATTTATCGAGAAAGAACATTTTGTTATCGGTATCTTGAGTCTGTCAAAGGTTGCGACCGGTATGCCCGCGGATATGAAGCTGGACCGAAAACAATGGAATCTCATTCGTGCTGAGTGGGCTGCGATTCAGGAAGTCTTTTCGGCACTTTCCCTTGATGCAACCAACCTTCGTCGTGGGTTGAGAAAACAGCTCGGTAAGGGATCTTATCAGCATACTGAAAACGTCATCCACCGCAGCCCGGAATGTAAGGCATTCTTCCAGATTGCCGACGCGCTTGCGGGAGATGCCAACGAGGCTTCAGCTCTTCATATATTGGCAGCTATCGTGGGGGAGCCGGGCGCGATAATAAGTAACCTCATAGCGGAACAGCGCATCAACGCCTCTGAATTAAAGAAACTGCTTATTGAACGGGCTACCCATGAATTCAAGGTACCTGTCGGTGAGGAACCACGGGAGGACAAGCCCAAATCATTTCTCGCAAAGTTCGGACGTGACCTGACCCTGCTTGGTGAGGAAGGCAAAATTGGTCCTTTTGTTGGTAGGCGTCAGGAACTATTGCAGGTCATCCAGACTCTGGCCCGCAACACTAAGAGTAATCCTGTGTTAGTGGGTGAAGCGGGCGTGGGCAAGACCGCTATCGTAGAAGCCCTTGCAATGCGGTTGGTTGAGAATAAAGGGCCTGACTTCCTCCAGGGGAGCCGGATCATCGAACTGAATATGAGCGTTCTGGTGGCCGGCACGTCGTACCGGGGGGAGTTTGAGGAACGTTTGACTAAAATCATCCAGGAGGCGACGGCACAAAAAGAGGTTATCCTCTTCATTGACGAAATTCATACGCTCATCGGCGCAGGAAAAATCGGCGGTGGTATGGATGCAGCCCAGATACTAAAGCCCGCCCTTTCCAGGGGCGACCTGCGCTGCATCGGCGCAACTACCATTGCTGAATATCGCCGATATATCGAAGCCGATTCAGCCCTTGAACGACGCTTTGAAAAGGTGATGGTGGAAGAGCCATCACGGGAAGAATGCATTGAAATATTGAAAGGTATCCGCAGCAAGCTGGAAGAACATCATGGCTGCCTTATAGGTGATGATGCCATTAGCAGCGCGGTTGACCTTTCCATACGCTTTGACAGCGACCACCGTTTGCCGGACAAGGCCATTGATTTGCTGGACCGAGCCGGTGCGCGTGAACAAGCCCCACGACTGACCATGATTGGGCATTCAGAAATTATCGGTACAATAACCGCAGAATCTGTTGTGGAAATTCTGGCTGTTAAGATCAGAATTCCCAAGGATGTCATTTCCGGTCACCTCAGCGGAAATTTTAAGACGCATCTGCAAGGGCTTGGCGAACGATTAAAACGGCGCGTCATCGGTCAGACCGAGGCGATAGACAAGGTATCCCAGCGGCTGATCATGGCATACAGTGGGATATCAGCCCGGAAAGGCCCGCTGGCAGTATTTCTTTTCCTTGGCCCTTCCGGAGTCGGCAAGACCGAGCTTGCCAAGTCACTGGCCAATGAACTGTTCGGTAGTGATAACGCTATGATCCGTCTGGATATGTCCGAATATCGAGAAGAGCACAGCACATCCAAACTGATCGGCTCACCCCCAGGGTACGTCGGCTACAACGAGGAAGGCCAGCTTACCGGCAAGCTGCGGACGAAACCCTATTCGATCCTGTTGCTTGATGAAGTGGAAAAGGCCCACCCCAAGGTATTCGACCTATTTCTACAACTGTTCGACGAAGGACGAATAACCGATGCCAAAGGAAGGACAATTGATGCGAGCAACTGCATCATTATTCTGACATCAAATTTTAGACCGGGCAAACACAAGAGGTTAGGCTTCGGTCCTCAGAACGACACACCGCAGGTCGATGACATCCCGGAACTGAAGAAATTCTTTCTCCCTGAACTGCTCAATCGGCTTGACGAACAAATACTATTCCGCCCTCTCGATAAAGAAGACATCCAGCGAATACTTGCGCCAATGCTGGTTGTGATATGCCAGCGACTCAAGGACCAACACGACATTACCCTGGAGATCGACGACCATGTCAAGGAGTATCTATCCGAGGAAGGTTATAAGCCTGAATTCGGAGCGCGAGAGTTACGCCGGACGGTTGAGCGGTTACTTGAGGCAAGGATTGCGGAGAAGCTATTAAGGTATGAAAAGGTGGCATCACCCGTTTGCTGGAGAGCAACACGCACGAATGACGCTATTGTAATCGAAGTAACGAACTGCCAATGTTAAAAGTGATAGAGATAATATATCGGTGATATTGGCGTATAATGACTGAGGAGAGAATAGTGGTTTACAATGAACCGGACACTCGTTTGTCGCGCCGGTGATCATTTTGTTAGGAGTCAAATAATTCTATTGGCAATCCAAATTGTGACAGGAATTCCTAAAATAGCACCGGCAATAATCGCCAATAAACGGAGAAGAAGATCATGAACATTATAATCAATTTCGGATCGGCCTTTCTTGGTAGCATTATTGGTGGATTGATCGCAATTTATGGGGGTATTCTTGTTGTTCGGAAGACCGAATATTATCGGTTGCGTGCCATTCTCAAAACGGAACTTAGAAACATTATTGTAATTTTGAGCAAAGCCAACGATCATCCCGCAACCCTTGTAGAGAATAGCCGAATTGACGATTTGGTGGTTGATATTATCTCCGTTATGCCATTCTGGAAACGCCGTAGCTTTACCCGTGACTGGGCAGAATATCGCTATGATAAGAATATAAAAATACACAACATGGAACCTGTTGAATATACCCAAAAATCTCCAAGTGACGCTCGAAAAATTATCACGAAAAGGATTCATAATTTAATCTCCAAGATTTGATCTAATCAAAAAATTAAATAACGACAAAGGGAAATAATATGAAAAAATTATTAGTCATCGCAGACGTGGGAGCCTCTTCAGTAGACGCAGGCAATTTTCTAAACTCCGCCACAGGAAGTCAGCAAATTCCATCAGATGTAACGAGATTAGCTGCCAACTCTTGGTTAATAGACGCCCATACGTCTCTGCCATTCGTTGCCTCGCTTGTAATCGCCGCGAAGCAAAACGGTAAACAGCTTGTCGTTCTCCCCATTCACGATGAAGAATTAATATACGTTCTTCCAAAGACATCATAATTAAAGACCTCCTAACCAGCGGATCGACCCGATAAGGAGCGGGTCATCCGAATGTTATGGTGAAAGAGATGGAAACCGGTCAAATAGCAAATGGTCTCAGAATTGATGGACTTCAAATGAAGTCAAGATTTTCGACTTTAAACAGTAAATATCCGTCAAGGCGATGTGAAGAATCCGGAGGCACACAATGACAGAGAAGGAACCCATCGAGGTAAAGCAGTTGGCAGGCGCGCAGGGGCCAGGGGTGCGACCATGATAGGCGGAGGAACAGGCGCGGATATCTCTGGGGACTGGTCTCCCGGGCAGTCTCTCCTGGGAGATTATTTAGTCGAACTGGTGCTGGGCGAAGGAGGCATGGGGAAAGTTTACCTGGTGAAAAGCAAAACAACACCTATGCGTTTTGCTGTCAAGAGGGCAAAGCGGTTGAGCGAGGGCAACCGGCGTAACTTTCTGGCTGAACTGCAAATATGGATTGATCTGCCTGAACACCCGAACCTCGTGCCTTGCCGGTTCTTCCGCACAGTTGGCGATGAGGTACTGATTTTTGCCGACTATATGGAAGGCGGCAGCCTCAAAGATTGGATTGATTCAGGCAAACTGTACGAAGGTGGTCCAGCCAGAGCGCTGGAACGGATCCTGGACATAGCGATCCAGTTTGCTTGGGGTCTACATTCGGTGCACGAATTGGGCATCGTACACCAGGATGTTAAGCCGGGTAACGTGCTACTGGAGACTTCAACGGATTCGACTCAATTATCCAAAGCAGGCGCTGGGCAGGCGGGGAAAGTAAATGTGGTGGTGCAGGGACTCAAGGCGAAGGTGGGGGACTTTGGACTAGCGCGGGCGCGAGCGGTTGTCGGTGATCGATACATTACAGGGTCGGGAAGGAGTATTCTGGTAAGCAGTGGAGGCTTCACGCCAGCGTATTGCTCCCCGGAACAGGCCAAAGGTCTGCCAGTGACCCGCGAGACGGACATCTGGAGTTGGGGCGTAAGCGTGATGGAGATGTTCCAGGGCGAGGTTACATGGCACTCGGGAAGCCTGGCCGCCAAGGCTTTGGAAGCCTTTCTCGAACATAACGGCGAAGAAGAGGACATCCCGGCCATGCCGGTGGAGGTGGCCAAACTCCTGAAAGGCTGTTTCTGTAAGGACCCGGCGCAGAGATGGACTAGTATGGAAGTCGTGGTGCAGAAGCTGCGAGACGTCTATTGGGCCGCCTTCGGCGCGGAGTACAGCCATGCCTTGGTTAAAATTGAGCAAAGGACTGCCCCGCGGGAGGGAGTCGGCGAACGCCGATCGCGTCATGGCGGCTCGTGGGAAGGCCCGCGGGAGTGGTTGGAGCAGGCGTTGCGGGCGGAGGGCCGTGATCCCGCCGAGGCGGCGGAAATCTTGGCACGGCATGGGAGTTCGCGACGCGGCCAGTTGGTTGCCGACATGGCGGTTTATGACGAGGCGCGGCGCATATACGAGCGCCTGGTTAAAGGTGGACGGAAGGATTTGGAGAATGACTTGGCAAACTTGTGCTACAACGCGGCATCTGTGCACGAAACGGTCGATGACAGTTCCGGGGCATTGGCGCTGTATGACCGGGCCATCGAGATTCGCGAGTGGCTGGTCAATGTCGAGGGGCGGCGCGAACTGGCCAACGTTCTGGCAACGCTCTACATGATCAAGGCCAATGCGGTCGGAGACCTGGGAGACAACCGGGCCGCGGTAGCTCTATATGACCGGGCCGGCGAGATTTACGAACGGCTGGTAAATGTCGAGGGGCGGCGCGAACTGGCCAACGAACTGGCAATGCTTTACATGAACAAGGCCATTGTGGTTAGAGACCTGGGAGACAAACGGGCTGCATTAACTCTGTATGACCGGGCCATCGAGATTCACGAGCGGCTGGTCAATATCGAGGGGCGGCGCGAACTGGCCAACGAACTGGCAATGCTCTACACAAACAAGGCCCTTGCGGTTATGGACTTGGGAGACAACCGGGCTGCATTGACTCTGTATGACCGGGCCATCGAGATTCGCGAGAGGCTGGTCAATGTCGAGGGGCGGCGCGAACTGGCCAACGTTCTGGCAACGCTTTACGCGAACAAGGCCAATGCGGTCAGAGACCTGGGAGACAACCGGGCTGCATTGGCGCTGTATGACCGGGCCATCGAGATTCATGAACGGCTGGTCAATGTCGAGGGGCGGCGCGAACTGGCCAACGTTCTGGCAACGCTTTACGAGAACAAGGCCATTGTGGTCGAAGACCTGGGAGACAACCGTGCTGCGGTAGCGCTGTATGACCGGGCCATCGAGATTCGCGAGAGGCTGGTCAATGTCGAGGGCCAGCGCGAACTGGCCAACGAACTGGCAACGCTTTACGAGAACAAGGCCACTGTGGTTAGAGACCTGGGAGACAACCGGGCTGCGGTAGCTCTGTATGACCGGGCCATCGAGATTCGCGAGAGGCTGGTCAATGTCGAGGGCCAGCACGAACTGGCCAAC
Organism: Thermodesulfobacteriota bacterium; assembly: GCA_049520575.1. Lineage (GTDB taxonomy): Bacteria > Desulfobacterota > RBG-13-43-22 > RBG-13-43-22 > RBG-13-43-22 > RBG-13-43-22. The sequence continues at coordinate 57,906 of JBEKPQ010000007.1, forward strand.
GAACTGGCAAAGCTCTACATGAACAAGGCCAATGTGGTTAGAGCCCTGGGAGACAACCGGGCTGCATTAACTCTGTATGACCGGGCCATCGAGATTCACGAGCGGCTGGTCAATATCGAGGGGCCGCGCGAACTGGCCAACGAACTGGCAACGTTTTACGAGAACAAGGCCTTTGTGGTCGAAGACCTGGGAGACAAACGTGCCGCGGTAGCTCTGTATGACCGGGCCATCGAGATTCGCGAACGGCTGGTCAATGTCGAGGGGTGTCACGAACTGTTGGGAGATCTCGTCTGGCTGAAGGCATATCGTGGTTTGGTCTTGATTCGATTGGGAGACACAGACAGGGGTAAACGAGAGGCGCATGAGGCCATCACCGTGCTGCGTGCGGAAGTCAACCGAACCGGTAGAGCCAATTTGAAAACGAAACTTGACTGGATTGCAAGAATATTCGGCGAAAGTCCCTGAACATAATTCAATCTTGAGCGAATTAAGCCATTCGCCTTTGAAACGGAATCGCGGTAAAATGGAGGGTCGGACCAGCCCAATAATATAAAATTTTCACGGGATTTGCTAAAAAACTTAAATTAAAAAGGCTTTAAATAACACTTTTTAACCCCCAAAAGAAGCTTCTTAGAGGAAGGAGATACTGATATGAGTGAATCCATCCATTGTATTATGAACATAAAGATAAAATGGTTCATTCATAAATATTATTTTGTAATCGCTATAAGCACTCTTTTATTTGTAGTACTACTTGCACCACTTTTGTATCTAAAGGGTGCTGACTGGAAAATTCCCATCACAGTCATTGGAGGTCTTTCCTCCTTCTTTTTTTTCATACAGAAACAAGAACTGGAAGAAGCAAAATTTATCAACGAATTATTAGTCAAGTTCAACGCCCGGTACGATTCCATGAATGAGAAATTGAATGCTATTGTCAAAAAGAATACTATTAGCGAAACTATGGCAACTGGTGATATCAAGAACCTCTTTGATTATTTTAACCTGTGTGGCGAAGAATATTTGTTTTACCGAAGAGGCTATATCTATCCAGAGGTGTGGAAGTCTTGGGTTGCAGGAATGAAGTTTTATTATAACGACCCGCGTATTCAAAATCTATGGGAAGAGGAGTTGAGTTCTGAATCGTACTACGGCTTGGATATTAGCAAAGAAATAGAAAGATTAGAACTCAAAGCCTAACACCGCCTTCAACCAGACGCGGGATAAACCCGTTGCGTTTTTTCATTCCGGCGTTTGTGGCCCGCGCTGGTTAAGGCCATCGTTGCTCAAGTTGTGGCAGATAGATTGGGAATATAAGTATGACCCGGAGTGAGCTCAGCCAAAAAAACATCGGGGGGAAATAAGGTCTTTAATGGGTATCTACGAAATATGCTTTAAAGCAATCTCTGAGAATTCCGACCCCTATATTAATCATTGGAGACCTTTCGGTAGAGTTTAAGAAAGATGAAATAATCTGTTTTTATGAGACACCGGCCTTAATAATTATTTTAACCAGGAGGCACAGCAAGCAGTGAGGTAATTAAGCTGTAGATTGGAGGGTCAATTATGTCAGTAGAAACTAATATAATTAAATGCAGTAGTTGTGAATGGGAATCTTCTGAAGCAATATTATGGGGGCGGTACTCATACGAACTTCCTAACCTGACCCGCGTGTCGCTTGACCGTACATTTGGCTGGTGCTTTACCTGTGAAGATCTGGTCCCGGTAGAGGATATCGGTCGGATACACACAGAGAGGGACATAGCTGAAAGGAATTGCAGGGAGGCTGAACAAATTTTAAAACAGGTTGAAGGATCGCTTATGTCGACACTGGGGTTCAATAGAAAGCAGATTACAAAATTGAAGCAAAATAGAGATTTCGCGAGAAAAAAACTTGATGGGGTTCAAATGTTATATAATGTATTCCAATCCAGAACCAGTCCTCCACGTTGCCTGACCTGTGGGGAGAGCAACATAGTGCGGGTTAATATACCGGAACCACCTCCCAACAGCGTGATTCCGACAGGATTTGCCCACCCCGGTTGCGGCGGACAATTGATTGTAGAACATACCCGCTTCCGTATTGCGATGAAGTTTACACAGGAGAATGTCTATTCACTCGACGGAAAAAAAATCAAGGAGATTCCTATTGATTAGCAAAATTAGGTTTGAGATGAGGCCGTCAACCTTTATGAAGGTTGAAATCCTTAAACAAGCAAAAGGAATGAGCCCGGGACTTTCACACCTTATATCCTAGATGGATGTTTCATTCCCGGGGCGTCCTGGATATCAGCTTCCGAAAATCCGAAGCCCCCAGAATTGACCCGATAATCAAACCTGTAATTCCCAGAATAAACCTTGCGGAACTTGTCAATGAAAATGAGAAAAATTATGATTGATGCAGCGCAAAGGAGATTCACGGAACGACGATCCGGAGAAGGGATCTTTTTCACTGAGAACTACGACAAGAACACACCACTGCCACAGATCAGACTCCAAGACTGTGATAACGCAGTAATTAAACTTGAGGATCAATCGGTATTAATCCAATCGCTCCGGTCATTGCCAAACGGAAGGTTCACTGGAGTTGTCAGGGGATTTGAGCCTGCCTTTTCTGAGGAGTTTAAGGGAATAAAAATCGGATATGAAATCATCTTTGACGACGAACACGTTTTCTCTGCTGGGAAATCAAGATGATTCATGCAACAACCAGTCCCAGCTTACTGCACCCTCCCCGCCGAGGTTGCACTGTGCCGTTGCATGAAAGGAGGCATCTACCATTGGGCTGTTCGGATGGCTGTCTGGGGCGGACAAATATCGTGCTGCCCAAAGTGCTTTAATTGCCAAGTACATGTTTAATCAAATGAACCTTGCTGAAAGCGAAGAAATCCGAAATAAAGCTATTGATGATTTTCAATATGGAACTCCCTGATCAAATAAACAACGTGTCAAGGCAGATTCAGAGCCACCCCATCTATTTTTGCGCATTTAAACGGTAATCGTTGTTTCGTCTGCTTATGTTTTCTGCGGGCTTGTAGGTGAAGTCCCTAAGTACGAAGAATCTGCCAGGTTTTTTCATGCCTCTTGCAAATAGAACTTATAGGGGTTAATCTTGCCCATATTGCGGAGGTCAAAATGAAAAAATCCATCGGCCCTTTTTCCCTTTCTACAGTTCTTATTTTATTGTTCATCCCTTCCTTGTCCTATCCCCTAAACCTAATCCTGAACAATACTCCGGTCCAGGTCTATTTCAGCCCTAACGGGGGAGCTGCCGAAGCCATTATTCAAGAGATCGACCAAGCCAAGACAGAAATCCTGGTCCAAGCCTATACCTTCACCTCTCAGCCAATAGCCAAAGCCCTTCTTTCAGCTCACAAGCGAGGAATAAAGGTTCAGGTTATTCTGGATAAGAGCCAGAGGTCTGAAAAGTATACTTCCGCGAGCTTTATGGCTAATGTGGGTATTCCAACCTATATTGATGACCACCACGCCATCGCCCACAATAAAATTATGGTCATTGACAGGGAGACGGTTATCACAGGGTCCTTTAATTTCACTAGGGCGGCAGAAAAGAGAAATGCTGAAAATCTCTTGATCGTCAAGTCTAAAGAACTGGCCAAACCATACATGGACAACTGGAACCAATATAAGGGTCATTCCGAGCCCTACCAAGCCAGGTATTAAAGAGATAAATATGGCTTTGTGTAGATGTTTAGAAAAACAAGAGGGAAGAGGGTCAAAGCTTAAATAATAACAATTAGTGGTCCGGTTTACGTAAAAGAGATGCAAAATATTTCTTAAGCTTCCGCGCCAGGGAAGACATGGGTACGCCCAGTTCCCCCACCGCCCAATAACATAATAGGCTCCTGGCTTCTACAATCCGCCGATATTTCCCTTCGGCTCATGCCTCTTCCGGCTTCACTCCCGGCACTTCCGCCACCCTGGCGACGACGCTCCTCCGGATAAATAGGGACAGTTGTCCCTATCTTCCAAATAATCGAAATAAGTTCAGAGTCTGCACTTTGTTGGTACTTGATGAGGGTAAGAAGACCTCAGCCTCACCCTCATCATTTTCTAGATAGGAAAAATATGTGGACTTCCAGGCGCTTGAAAGCAGGTATTTTATGCTTTTACAGTTTCTTTCTTGTTTTCTGCCAGTCTCTCTACTGTTTTGTAATATTCATCCATAACCGGCTTGGGTACTTCGTTGACCGTAACGCGCGCACCCTGTTTGCGGAGAGTATCCTGCAATTTTTTCACGTTGAGTTGCTTCGGTGTCACGTTGTCCTTGACGGCCAAAGCGGCGGCGGTGCCGGCGGCTTGACCGGTGCAAATACTGGGTGTGCAATACCTTACTGCCGCCCAGGCAACGAAATCAGCCGAGATTGTAGCGCCCGCGCCAAGAAGATTATCCGTGTCTTTTGAAACCAGCGAGCGATAGGGAATGTCATAAGGTGGTGTATAGAATATATCTGGGTGTTCGTAGTCGGGACCGAAGATATCAGGCCACATATTGCTGATAGCAATGGAATCGTCAAAGGCTCTGCCCTGGCGCATATCCTGTTCCGTGAGGACATATTGTCCGAGCACTCTGTGGGTATCTCTCAGGACGGGAATGTTCGGGGTCTTTTCCATGTAAGCATTCTCGAATCCCGGCACATTTTCTTTAAGTAGATTTAAGGATCCCCAGGCCGCCTGTCTCAGGTGTATTTCTCCTTCAGTCAGATCTTCCAGCATCCAATTTTGATGTCCCGCCGGTATTGGGTGGTGCGCTCCCATTACCCAGATTCTCGGACCGCGGTAAACCTCACTGAGGATGTAAGATTGGCGCATTCCGGTAAGCTTCCCCTCTGCTTTTGCCTGGGCGATGACTTTTTCGCCGGCATGCATCGTGCCCCATTCCTCTGGATACTCTTTTCTGAACTGTTTCAACTTGGGGACATCCACGCCGCCGAGAAAGAAGGCATAACCGTATCCCATCGTTCTTCCCTTCTTTGGACCGTAAGGGAACCCGCCCGACATTACTGAGGCGCCAGATTTCCAGGCAATATCGGCATTACCTGTGGTATCGATGATAACTTTCCCCAGTAAGGCCTTCTTCCCCTCCATACACTCGATAAAAATGCCCTTGAGGATATTGCCGTCTCTGATAGCGCCAACGCCGAAGGCATGGTACAGCAGTTTAACTCCAGCCTCGGCCATCATATTATCGAGCAAAAACTTGTAGTACTCCGCATCGAAGAAGACGCCGCCCATACCACGCATTTGCCGGGTATCGGCAGAGGCGTCCTTGGTCATACCGCCGCCCTTCTTTAGCCTGTCCATAATATCCCGGATGACGCCGCCCTGAATTTCAGAGTCAACATAGGAGAAACAGGTGTTAAAGCACTGCGTCTGCAAACCACCCAGGGAGCCGAATTGCTCCAGCAGGATGGTTTTGGCGCCATTCCGGGCAGAGGATAAAGCCGCGCCGATGCCTGCAGGACCGCCACCGACCACCACTACATCAGCTTCAGCATATACTGGAATTTCTTTTTGTGGATCAATCACTGTTTTCATAAATATTCCTCCTTCAACAATACATACATATTGTCAAAATCTTTTAAGGTTTTTAGTTTAAAAACATCTTAGCCGGAATTATGCGGCGGTCGTGCTATTTCGGGGGTGTTTGGGCCGGTGCTCGGTTGCGGGATTGTCTCTCTGACCCCGAAAAAGCCCGTATCGTTCCCCACCTGACCCGGCAAAGGCAAAACCGTCTTCACGTTGCTGGAAAAAAATGTTTTGTACCTTTTTTGAACATACTTCTTCACACGCCCCTCGGTCAAGCACAATCTTGCGCCTGGCCGCTTACCCGAACACAGCCCGGTAGTGTGTCGAGCCAAGGGGAATGCTAAAATAGGGACAGCTGTCCCTGTTTTCTTCACATCCTATAAAATACCAGTCGCCCAAAATTCCAGCCTACCCTTTATCCGGCTTGATGTCTTTTTTGTTTTGGGGTATGAATAATTATTCCACGAAGTTTCATCAGACTGATCATGGAGAAGGGACTTCCTATGACCTTATTGGAACCTGAATATCTGCCACATTCCAGCGGCTGTTTTCTTTGCGGAGATGAAAATTCCTGTGGGGCACAGACCCGTTTTTTTGTGGAAGGAGAAACCGTCAGGACCCGGCTTATTCTTCCCCAGCATCATAATGGATACAAAATGATCGCCCATGGCGGCATCCTGGCCGGCCTATTGGATGAAACCATGGGCTGGGCAGCCACGGTCTTCAGCCATCATCACCCTTTTTATGTCACCGCTGAGCTGACCGTCAAATATCTTTTTCCGGTCCCGGTGGAAAAAGAGATCGAGATCGTCGGCCAGATGCTTAAGGATGCCAGACGTATCGCCTATTGTCAGGGAGAATTGATCTGCGATGGGAAGGCTTGTCTTCGGGCCAAAGGAAAGTTTCTGCCCATGAATGAAGAAGAGACGAATGCGGTCATCCCTTATCTGAAATTCGACGGCTGCCGCAAATATCGAACCCTCTTCGGACGGGTAAAAAATTAACAGGTTGCTGAAACTGGGCACCGCCCCGAAGGGGTGGGAGTGAGACGAGATGTGGGGCGAACAAAAAGGCCCATCAATCCCTCCCCGCCTTTCGACGGGGCAGGCTTATTGAACGTACTTCCGGAAGCCAGCGAAATCTTTTCGAGCAACCTGTAATAAAGTAATTTCATAAATACTGCCAAGAGGAACCGATGGATAAATCCTTTTAGGGAGGCTATGCATCATGAAGGCTATGGTTTTAAGGCGGTTGGCCGATCTTGAAAAAAATGACCATCCTCTTGAGATGGCAGACCTGCCTGAACTGGAACCAAAGGCCGATGAGCTTCTGGTCCGGGTTTCGGTCTGCGGGGTTTGTCATACCGAACTGGATGAGATCGAGGGTCGTACCCCGCCGCCGAATTTTCCTATTGTCTTAGGCCATCAAATCGTCGGCCGGATCGAAAAGACAGGGAGCCGGGTCAAACGTTTCTCCGTCGGAGACCGGGTTGGCATCGCCTGGATCCATTCGGCCTGCGGCCAATGCCCCTTTTGCTTAAGGGGTGACGAAAATTTATGTGATCAGTTTCAGGCCACCGGACGGGACGTCCATGGGGGTTATGCCGAATATGCCGTTGTTTCCGAAGGATTTGCCTATCAAATTCCGGAGGTGTTTACCGATGCCCAAGCCGCGCCTTTGTTGTGCGCCGGGGCCATTGGTTATCGCTCCTTGAGACTAACCGGGATCGAAAACGGCCAAAATCTTGGGCTGATCGGCTTTGGGGCTTCGGCCCACCTGGTGCTCAAGATGGTCCGTCACAAATATCCTGACACCCAAGTCTTTGTTTTCGCCCGCAGTGATCAAGAAAAGGCCTTCGCCCGGGAATTAGGTGCATTCTGGGCTGGAGAGATCGAAGCCGAATCCCCGGCCAAACTCCAGGGGGCCATAGATTCCACCCCGGCCTGGCAGCCGATTGTAGAAGCCTTAAAAAATTTAGACAAAGGGGGCCGGCTGGTTATCAATGCCATCCGAAAAGAGGACCGGGACAAATCAGCTTGGCTTCAACTCGATTACCCGCGGGACCTGTGGATGGAAAAAGAGATTAAAAGCGTGGCCAATGTGACCCGCAAGGATGTGGAAGAATTTCTGGCCTTGGCTGCGGGAATTCCCATCAAACCGGAAATCCAGGAATATAAATTGGAAGAGGCGAATCAAGCTCTGTTGGAACTCAAGCAAAAAAAGATCCGGGGAGCCAAGGTTCTGAGGATAACGGCGCAATAATTCGAGTGAATATTTTACTATTTCCTTCCCGTTTACCTCTAAGCCCAATCAGTTATGCGTTTACTCACACCTTTCAAGAATGCAAAACACCCCATCCTGTTATTTAGGGTCTAATAATTAAATGGACATCGCACCTTACTTAAAAATGCTTAACTTCTGGCCCCCGGCTGGAGTCTATCCCGCACTTGATGCGGGGCCGGGGTGACGACTTTTCACTCGTTTATCAACATTGAACGTTGAACAATATTTCCCTATTGAAGGAGACTTTTGAAATGTCACCCAAAACAATACCCCTTGAAAAAAATGAACTGAAGGAGCTCTTAAATAAGGGCTGGATGACCCACGATGCCATGTGGTTTTACAACTGCCTGGAGGAATGCGGGATTGAGAAGACCAACAAGATCAATAAGGCTGCGATCAGAGCCATGGCAGCCATAGAGATCAAACGTTATCAAAAGGCCCTGGGTGCCGGTAAGTTTGATACCTTTGATGAGTTAAAAAGGTTTTTTAAGATAGTGATGGAAATCGTTACCGGAAAATTCATGAAATATAGCTTCAGTATGCCGGAAACTAACTTAATCCGTGGTGAATGGAAATCTTGCTTTGCTTATGAAGGAATCAGAGCCTTGGGAGTCATCGACCGCTATGAATGCGGCATCATGCTGAGGATAGAAACCTGGTTCGACACGCTGGGCATAAAATATGAAGTGGAACCTAAAGTGACCGGATGTATGATGCATACCGACAATCAATGTTTTCGAAATTACCGGTTTTTCTTTGAGAAATAAACTCTATGATACTTTTGAGGAACGAACCTTAAAGGCAATAGAGACTTTTGTCCAAGAAGTAACCAATAATGAGTTCCCCGCCGAACCGAATTGCCGCCATATAACCGAGAATCAGATCAAGGAGGTCAACGAATTAATGATATAGATGGATTGTCAATAAGAATTGATGTCCTCCATTGCTGTTTCTGGGAGACCTGTCAACGCGTTGTTTAAGGAGGAAATCCATTTGAATGAATTGGGACAACGTTCTCTTTTATAATTTTTCCCTGTCCTTGTTGATTTCGAATTTAAATAGCATAAGAAGGGCAATGGGAGCCTGTTATATGGATTCATGAAGGATGTGCCAGTATAGTAAGCAATTTCTAAATGAACGTCCCCTCCTATAAGGGGTCGAGCCTAACCATCGGCCAAGCCAGAACTGCTGCCAGATGAAGCAAAGTCGCTTCGATTTCCCCTAAACCCTTGACTTACAGTCTGCTCCTTTATTATACTTGAATCATCTGGAAACAAGCTCTTGTCCCATTAACAAAAAGTAGGACCAATGGTTCTTGAACTCCCAAAATAGTACCATGGTCATAATCATACGATGTGAGAGAGACAATGGGCCGAAACAAAATCAGGGAATTAAATCTAAAAGTAATCTTGAAATTTTTCATCCCTGCCATTTTGATCATCGCGATCCTCTGCTGGGCGAGCTATCATTTTGTTCAACCGATCCCCCCCAATACCCTGGTGATGAGCACCGGCAGGGAACAAGGCTCCTTTGTTATCTTCGGTGAACGTTACCGGCAGGTACTGGCCCGAAACGGCATCCGGGTAAAACTACTCCCATCATCAGGAGCCGTGGAGAATTTGAGACGCCTGAGGGACCAATCCCAGAAGCTTGATGCCGGTTTTGTCCAGGACGGCATGGGCAGGGTGGAGGGCCTGTCGAATCTTGTGTCTCTTGGCAGTGTGTTCTACACACCTTTATGGGTCTTTTATAAAGGCAATGAAACCCTTGATGATTTGTCACAACTCAGAGGTAAAAGAATCAATACCGGACCGGAAGGAAGCAGCATACGAAAATTCACTTTTGATTTACTGAAAGGAGCCAATGCTCTTAATTCTCCGACAAAAATATTTGAGTTCCCCCAGGCCGCTTCCAAAAAGGCGATGATGGAGGGTAAGATCGATGTAATTATGGTATTCAGCGCGGCCGACAACCCGTTTGTACAGGAAATGCTTCACAGTAAAGATATTAAACTGATGAGTTTCAACCAGGCGGAATCCTACACAAGGCTTTTCCCTGGCCTGTCTCACGTGGTTTTGCCAAAGGGAATAGTGAACCTGACTGAAAGATATCCATCTTCAGATATTCATCTTCTGGCCTCGACGGTAAATCTCATCGTGCGCAAAAACCTGCATCCGGCATTGGTTTATCTGCTTCTGAAGGCCTCCGTGGAGATCTATAGCGGTGCCGGCTGGCTCCACAAAGGAGGTGAATTCCCTTCATTGAAGACCCAGGATTTCCCGATCAGTGAGCAGGCTCAGCGGTTTTACAAATCGGGCGGTTCGGTACTTTATGAAATCCTGCCCTTTTGGGCAGCAGCATTCATCGAGAGCATGCTCCTGTTACTTATTCCCTTGGGAGTGATACTAATTCCCATGATCGGAATCCTACCCTGGCTGTATACCTGGAGAAACCGGTCGAAATATTATCGATGGTATCGAGAACTCAGAAATTTTGAAAAGGATCTTACGGAACACTATCGGCTGGAACATTTCAATGATTATCTGGAGCGTCTCGGTCAAATCGAGAAAGCTGTCGACAGAGTTAAGGTTTCGGTTCCTTTTTATGATGAGGTTTATATTTTGAAAGAGCACATCCAAATGGTGAGGCAAAAGCTTATCGATTTGAATCGTTCCCTTTTTAAACACCCCGATATTAGTAATCTTAATCATTCTGTTTCCCTGGAGAAAATAGAATGACGACATCCCTTGGCTTGAAATGAAAAAGGATCTGGTTTGAAGTATAGGCTTTACTTTTAGATGGTTCGATGTTATTTTTCTTAGTGTTGTGATAAATTGTGTGGGTTCTCAGGAAGAACCATAAAAACCTCAAAAGCCAGAACCAACGGAAGGAAAAAGATCCTTCGGCCCTAAAAAAAATCTCCCCGCCAATCATAAAATGACCATTCAAAAATCTCTACATCCTGATATTCTTGAAGCCATCCGGCGGGCCCTGACCGAAGACATTGGACCGGGAGATGCTACCACCGACAGTATTGTCCCCGCCGACGCCAAAATGCAGGGCCAGATTATCGCCAAACAGGACGGTGTCATAGCCGGGCTGGATGTGGCCCAGGCGGTTTACCTTCTGGTGGACGCGGAAGTGGACTTCCGCACGCAAGTAGATGAAGGCGCACGGATTGCCGACCGTCAGGTCCTGGCCCTGGTCTCAGGCCGGGCGCGCAGTTTGCTGACTGCTGAGCGAACCGCCCTCAACTTCCTGGGGCGGATGTCCGGGATCGCCACGCTGACACGTCAATTCGTGGATGCAGTGGCCGGGACGAAGGCCGTCATTCTTGACACGCGAAAGACCGCGCCCGGTTTGCGCCTGGCCGATAAGCTGGCCGTCAAACGGGGCGGAGGAGCGAACCACCGCATCGGCCTATACGATATGATCCTTATCAAAGATAACCATATAGACTACGCCGGGTCCATCACCGAGGCGGTGAGGCGGGCCAGGTCCGCCCACACCGGTCTGGAGGTCGAGGTGGAGGCCCGCACCTTGGACGATGTCCGCGAGGCCCTGAGTCTTCAGGTCGAGCGTATCCTGCTCGACAACATGACATGCGAAATGATGGCCGAAGCCGTCCGCCTGACAACCGGCCGTGCTAAACTGGAAGCCAGCGGCAATGTAACGCTTTCGACCGTCCGCCGGATTGCTGAGACAGGGGTGGATTTCATTTCAACAGGGGCGCTGACCCATTCAGCGAAGGTATTTGACGCATCCTTTGAGTATTTATCTTAGAAGCTATGACCGCATCTTTCCGGAATATTAGTTAAGGATATTTATGAAAACAACAGATGTACTGATCATCGGCTCCGGAATAGCCGGGGCAACGGCCGCCTTGAACCTGGCCCAGGATCCGCAACGGCACATCATCCTGATTAACCGCGCACCTGACCCCTGCGAATCCAATTCGCGTTATGCCCAAGGCGGAATTATCGGCCGCGGACCGGGAGACTCTCCGGAGCTGTTGGTTGAAGACATCCTGGCCGCCGGTGCAGGCGCTTCTCTGCCGCGAGCAGCACGTATCCTGGCCGAAGAGGGCCCGGCTCTTTTACAGGAAGTCCTGGTGAAGAAGGCCAAAGTCCCTTTTGATGAGCAAGACAACGGTGACCCCGATTGGGGACAAGAGGGGGCCCATTCCCGTCGGCGTATTTTACATGTAGGCGACGGGACGGGGCAGGCGATCATCTCTGCCCTGATGCAGATCGTCCGTGAGCAGCCCAACATAGAGTTGATTACCGAGGCCACCGCCGTGGACCTGATCACTTATCCCCACCATTCACGAGACCCGCTGGCGGCCTACGAGCCGGTCGCCTGCCACGGCGTTTATGTCTTCGACCGCAAGGGAAAATCCGTTCACCGTACTCTGGCTGCTTTCACCATTCTGGCTACCGGCGGCATTGGTCGAATTTATCGCAACACCACCAACCCGCCAGGGGCCAGGGGCGACGGGCTGGCCATGGCCAACCGCGCCGGGGCGAGTATCCTTAACACCGAATATATCCAATTTCACCCAACGGCGCTCTCCGTTCCGGGGGCCGAGGGTTTTCTTATCAGTGAAGCCGTGCGCGGTGAAGGCGGTGTACTCCTCAGGCCTGACGGCCGACCGTTTATGGAAAAGTATTCTCCCGAATGGAAAGATCTGGCCCCGCGGGACGTGGTGGCCCGGGCCATCCATACCGAAATGGAAACGGAGGGCTATTCCTACGTCCTGCTGGACATTGCCTCGCACATGCCGGCCGAGGAAATCAAGGATCGATTTCCCAATATTTACCACGAATGCCAACGAGTCGGCCTTGATATTGCTATTGAACCGATTCCTGTTGTCCCGGCGGCGCACTATTTTTGCGGGGGGGTGGCTGTGGACGAGTGGGGCCGCACCAGCATCGACCGTCTATATGCCGTCGGTGAAGTATCCTGCACAGGATTGCACGGGGCGAATCGTCTGGCGTCGACTTCTCTGTTGGAAGGTCTGGTTTGGGGAACGCGGGCGGCTTTGGATATCGCTTCCCGTTTAGCTGCCGGCTCGAAATGTGCGGTAACCCCTGAGGACATCCCGGCTTGGGACGAGTCCGGGCTGACCCAAAACCCCGATCCGGCTCTCCTTCAAGGCGACATGCAGACCATCCAAAACATCATGTGGCATTATGTGGGACTCATCCGCTCCGGTGACCGACTCTCGCGTGCCATCCGCGAACTGCGCCACATGCAGAACGAGATCGAAACTTTCTACCGCCAGACCAAGCTGAGCGACGGCCTGATCGGTTTGCGTAATGCCGTCGAGGTGGGCTTGATCATCGCCCAGGCGGCCCGTCACAACCGACAAAGTCGCGGCTGTCATTTCAGGGAGGATAGTGTGGCTGGAGGGGATCGGTGGTTGTAATGGTTTAGTATGAAAAAGGGGCCGAGGATTCGAGGATTCAAGGTTTTTCTTTCCACGCCTTTCACTCCGCTTTGCGGTCCTTGACCCCTTGAATCCTAAAATTAATTTTAATCCTTCGTGGCGCCCTAAAGGGGCACGTGGGTTTAGTTTGGGAGTATGAATAATGGCCGCTGACCATAATGAAATCATTGCCGAGATTATGCGCCTGAAGAAGCAAAAAAATGCCGTCATTCTGGTCCATAATTACCAGCGCCCGGAGGTTCAGGATATCGCTGATTTTATCGGCGATTCGCTTGAGTTAAGTCAGAAGGCGGCTAAAGCCGACGCAGAGGTCATTGTTTTCTGCGGAGTTCATTTTATGGCCGAAACGGCCTATATTGTCAATCCGGGGAAGACGGTCTTATTGCCGGAGATCGAATCCGGCTGTCCGATGGCGGATATGATTACGGCGGAAAATTTAATTGAGAAGAAGAAAGAAATCCCCGGCGCTGTCGTCGTCTGTTATGTAAACTCTTCGGCGGCCGTCAAGGCCGAATCGGATATTTGCTGTACCTCGGCCAACGCCGTCAGAGTAGTGCAGAGTTTACCATCCGATCGGGAACTCATTTTTGTTCCCGACCAGTATTTGGGGCAGTGGGTAGCCCAAAAAACGGGAAGGAAAATGCATTTATGGCCAGGATATTGCCCCACGCACATGCGGATTTTCGGAGAAGAAATTCGTGAAGAAAAGAAAAAGCACCCCGGTGCGCCGGCATTGGTACATCCTGAATGTCGTCCCGATGCCAAGGAGGTAGCCGATGAAGTCATAAGCACCGGCGGCATGATACGTTATGTAAGGGAAAGTTCGGAGAAAGAATTCATTGTCGGAACGGAGACGGGTATTCTCTATCGACTGAAAAAAGAAAATCCCGAGAAAAAATTTTTCCCTGTGACCAGTAAAGCCATATGCCCCAATATGAAAAAGATTACTTTGGAGAAAGTCCTGTGGGCGTTACAGGATATGCGGCATAAAGTCACGGTTCCTGAATCCATCAGAATCAAAGCTTTGTCGACCGTCGAAAAAATGCTGGCGATTAGTTAGAAGGATGGATATCTATAAAGGTTTTCGGAAGATTAATTCTCCCGCCGATCGTTGAATTCAGCGAGCGCGACGGCCCGCACAACGCGCCCCACGAACTCTCCGAGAAAGTGCGCCGCCCCTTCGCGTCCCCTGAAATGCCAGGTTAAATATCGGTGTTAGGCATTATCGCCTTTAAATAATCATAATATTCATCAGGTGTTTTCGGCCTTTTTCCCATTTCTTTTTCCATAGTTTGGGAAATGCTTGCGCTCTTCTTATCTAAAACGAATTGAAGACATCTTGGCACCTGGTGACCAAAGTGTCTGTAAACTCTTACGCAATTGTAACAATCTCCGTGCAATTCGCATCTGATATTAGGGCATGAACATTCAGTACATTCATCAGATGCTATCACCTCACGGATTTCTTTAATGATCCCTATGAATTCTTCTTTCGTCGGTGCCATGTTCCCTCGTTTATTTGATAGGTAACACAAAGTTCACCGGGATGATGGTGCTCCGGTGGAACGACTCGTTATGACCCTTCCTTTGAGACCACTTCTATACAATCAAAAATGATCAATTTAAGCCAAAAAGGGCCAAAAAGATATTAGGATCTCTAAATAGCGTCAGGTCCTGTCAAACCATGGCGCTGGCAATACTGATCCGTAACGGTGCATGGAGTCCATCCTGACGATCCCCCATATAGCGTTCCTCAATCTCCGTAGACGTAAGCAATTTTACCGATGAAAAGCCCAGGGCGTAGAGACGTCGCACTAAGTCATCGGGTGTGACCACCGTGCGCCAAGGCTCTCCTTGGGCTGCCACCTTTTCAGCAAGGCTGGGAGGCCCGGCGTCATCCACATCCGCAGAGGCGGGATCGTTAAAGGTGAAAACGATCTCACTCGACCGCGGCAGTGAGGTTACAAATCGGAATACCCTATCGACGGCTTCCTCACTTAAGTACACCATGACCCCCAGCCAGGAAAGAAAGGTAGGGCGTGTGGCGTCGAAGGTGCCGGCCTTCAAACCGTCACCAAGCGAGGCGATCTCGAAGTCGATGGGCACGAATTCTATGTTCGGTGGCATAGTGATCCCTCTCTTTGATAAGAGATCGCGTTTGGCCTTTTGACTTGCCGGATGATCCACCTCAAAAATCCGGATGGCCAGCGCCCAGGCCGGCTGTCGATAGGCGAAGGTGTCAAACCCTGCCCCTAAATTGATAAATTGCTGCGTACCTCGATGGACCGCCTCGGCCAAACGATCCTCGGCAAAACGACTCCGAATGACGAGACGGGAGCGCAGATCATTAAGCTCAACCGTCCGAAACTGATCGGGCGCCTGGCGGATCCAGTCAAGCGTAGATGCGTCGAGAAGCCGAACGATTACCTGATCATCCAGAATCTTGGGTGGCTCATCGACGAGTTGATGAACGGCGCGCAATAGGGCTACGCCAAGGGCGGTCGCACTGGGATGATCTTCAATCATATAAGTTTTCTATCAAACCTCCATCATCATGACAAAAAAGGGCAAGTTAACTATTGCTATTTTACTATCAGGATCCGTGACCAGCAGGGTCCCACAAAATCGATAGGCGCTTTTCCTCCATAGGCCGGGGAATGGTCTCCTTCGTTGAGCAAATCAAGCAACCGGTTCCCACCTCCCGCCGGAAGAGCCAATTCAAATCCCGTCGGGCCTCTAATTCTTCCATTAGAACTCCTTGGTTAAAAGGTTGTCAGCAAGAAAACTTCGTTAATTTACTGTCGGTTTTCTATCCCTTAGTCGGCAAAAAGTCAATCGATTTCAATCGATTTTTTCTTTAATGGCGCTTTGAACTCTTCTCTTTTAATTGAAATGGATGTTTGGGGATTTTAGGAAGAAGTCATCATCACACTGTCATCATCACACTTGACAATGTCTGTATAGTCAAATCCTGGCTTTCATAGTTCAGGCGCCCTTAACCTGTATCTCTATCAGCTACCGGGTACCTGGTATCAATCAAGTATCAGGACCAGATCATACCTTTTGATCGGAACTACCCTTTCCATAAAGAGCCGCTCCGATAGCCCCGACCATGTCGGGATTTTCAGGAATACAAGGAGAAAAGTTCAACCCCTCTTCCAATAATGTTCGGACACAGAGATTATGGGCCACGCCCCCGGCAAAAACTAAAGGGGCTTCTTTGCCTACCCGCCCAAGCATGGACAAAGTGCGTTGAACGATAGCCAAATGGAGACCCATGGCGATATTTTCCGAACGCTCCCCACGGGCCATCAAAGAGGTTGCCTCGCTTTCCGCAAAAACCGTGCACATACTGCTGATCTGTATTCGTTTGTCTGCTCGGAGGGCGAAGTCCCCAAAAGATTCCAGAGGAATCTGCAGAGCCGCGGCCATGAATTCCAAGAATTTTCCTGTTCCGGCCGCACAGCGGTCATTCATTTCAAACTTGGAAACCTTTCCATTTTCACTCAGGAGAATGACCTTGGTGTCCTGCCCGCCGATATCGAGCACGGTCCGCACCTCCGGGAAAAAATATCGAGCCCCCAGAGCAAAGGCCTGGATCTCCGTCACCGTTCGGACGGTTTGATCCCTCTGGGAGTCGGCAAAAAGTTTGCGTCCATAGCCCGTAGCCACAATCCTTTTACTCCGAATCCCTTTCAAAATTTTGGCACACTGGTTTAACGGATCGAAGGTGGTGGGCACTTTGGCCTGATCGATCAAGTGCCCATTTTCCAGAAGGGCCATTTCAATGGACCGGGACCCGATATCGATCCCGGCCACTCGATTTGTTTGCATCGATTTGTTTATCTCTTGGTTTTTCCGGTAATGTTTTTGGTCATTCTTTAGCCGGCAAGACATGAACGGCTTTAATGATCAGTTGGACCTCATCCCCGATCTTGAGATCAAGATACTCCACCGATTCTGTGGTCAAAACCGAGGCCATTTGGGCTGGTTTGGAGACTTTATACTTGACCAAAGACATGACATCCCCTTTTTTAATCGATTGCACCTTGGCCATGATGTTGTTGCGGGCTCCGTATTTCATAGGTCTCTCCTTTTTCGATTAAAAAAATTTACTATAAACAAAAGGAAGATTGCTCCTTTAAGCCTTGGTCATCTCCACAAAGGCCTCCACCCGGGTCTTCAACTGTTCCACATCTTCCATGCTGTAATCGGTTTCGATACGCATAGCCGGAATTCCTTTTGATTGCAGTTCCTTTTCTACTCCCAAGGACTCAGTAATATATGGCTGGCAGAACTGGAGGCCGTAATGGATGACACCATCGGCTTTATAGGTCTTTGCCATTTCGATTATATGGTCGAGGCGATCCTGGTTAGGTGTAAAGATCGCGCAATCTACCTTAAAATAGCGATCAACAATAGCATCCATCATGGCATCTACGGTTGTTCCTAAATCATCGGTAAGGTTTCGGGTGCCACGCTCGCCTACACAGGATTCCTCACCCACTATGACCGCCCCGGAGGTCTCGATGATCCACGGGAGTTTCCAGTTGGGCACTGCCATTGGGCACCCTGACAAGAGAATCCTGGACGTTTTTTTGGGGAATACTCCTTCGCCATTCTTGATCCTGGTCTCGAGTTCGTCGCAGATCGTGTTTACAGAGGCGGTGAATCGTGGGACGTCATCATAGAAAAAGACCTGATTGGCGAGAAGGGCATCAAGCCCGGATATCGGAGCAGGGTCTGCCTTGCGAAGGCTGGCCAGCCTGTGCATGGCGGCACGTTTTTTATTGACAAGTTCAATACCCTTTTTGAGCCTCGAAGCGTCGATTGTTACTCCTGTCAAATCTTCGACAGCTTTTTTGAAACGGATGTATTCGGCTTTTAAAAGGGCCTTTCCCTCAGTGGTCTTCATCTGAGGCAGGTCCATTACATAAAGATTAGGGATCAGGTTGTTCAGGATTTCATAAGATTTCTTCTTGCCATCGCACGTGTTTTCACCCACGACCATGTCGGTCGCCTCAAGATAGGGGCAAACCTTGCCCAGTTTAAAGCCGAAGGCCGATTTGATCAGGGCGCAGGTGTTCCTTGGGAGGAATTTCTCGACCTCTTCTACGGCAAAGTCAGCGCCTGCGCATAGACCCACGTAGGTAGCGTCGGCTGCTTTAATTATTTCTTCCGGAACAAAGACGCAATAGGCGCCTATAATCTTTTTGCCTGCTTCTTTTTCGTTGATAAGCTCTTTTATCCTTAATCCATGCACCTCACTCATGACAAAATCAAAATAACCCATGCCTGTGGGCCGGTTTTTCTGGCTCAGGAATATATCCTGGTAACCTTTGTTCAGTACCCCGAGAAGTGCATCATGTGCTGCCAGATCAAGTCCTAAATCGCTCCACATCTTCTTGTAATCTTCACTCATCTTGTTTCTCCTTAAAATTAGATTTTTTTGATAAGAATTCCTTATTGAAATTCTTGTATGCTTCTGTTTGTTCTTATAGACAACAAGTTGGCCTTCTGGGCCAAAGACCGGTGAACCTGGCCCCTCCTCCCGGTTTATTAGACCGGGCCAACGGGTTTGCAGCCCGCGGGGCGCCCAGCACCATTGCCCCTAAAAATTGACTTTTACATCAAACTTATTTGGATGAAGGATTACAAAATTATTAACAAAAAGGCACTCGGTACACCTTTTACCGCCAATGCCTTTGGAAGGCCATTGGACCGGGCGAAAAAAAAGCTATAATTTGGGAATAAATTTAGAAACAAAGGGGAATCGGAAAATTTTTCGGCCAGGCTCTACTGCCTACCAAACACGGGTAGTATTCGTCAAACTACTTCAGGTAAAGCCGAAAAACAGACACATGAGATAGGTCCTAAAATAGAAAGTTTTAGTTTATAGTTAATAAACTTGTAAGGCCGCAAATGTCAAATAGGAAATATAAATGATCTTCTTTTTTCCCATAGGAAAAATAAATGATTGCCTGACCGGTTTCAGGCATGCCATTTGAACAGTTTTTCAGGAGAGACGCCGAGCAGATAGAGAAACATGATCGTCCAGTTTCGCATCGTACAGGCAAGCACACAGACAGGGCTACCTTAGAGGGCCATCCAAATTTTCTTGACAATGATTAGTATTTGGATAAAATATATTTAAAAAGAACCATTCTCCATAATCTTTTTAGTTCCAAACAAACCTGTTATGGTAAAATCGATAAAACCTTCAGTGTCGGAAGCCGGTCGTCTGGATCAGATCATCTCCAAGCTGAAGGATAAAAATTTTCGTCTCACCCCCCAGCGGCTGGCCGTACTGAAGATCCTGGCCGGTGACAAAACACACCCCAGCGTCGCCCAGGTGTATGACGAGGTTAAGGTTGAGTTTCCCACAACCAGTCTGGCCACTGTATATAAAACGATTGTCCTGCTTAAAGATTTGAACGAGGTGCTGGAACTCGGCTTTCCGGATGGGAGCAACCGTTATGACGGTTATAAACCATTTCCGCATCCCCACATGATCTGTACCCGGTGTAAAAAAATAGTTGATCCCGAATTGAACAGCCTAAGTGACCTGAATAAAGAGATAAGCCGGAAAACCGGCTATCAAATCCTGTATCACCGCCTTGATTTTTTCGGCCTTTGCCCGGATTGCCGGAAAAAATAATATTTTTTTGACTTTAATCGAGAAGGGTTCTTTATAAATAACAAACCAAACAAAGAGGTTCGGGAGGTTTTCTCCCCCAACGAAAGGAGTAAACATTATGAATGAAAACAGCAAGAGCCAGGTAACGGGCAGCGCTAGCAAACCCATTGCCGGCGGAGGCAGGTCGAACCAAGACTGGTGGCCGAACCAGTTGAGGCTGGATATCCTACACCAGCAGTCCTCCAAGTCCAATCCGATGGGCGAGGGTTTCAACTACGCTAAGGAGTTCAAGAGTCTCGACTTGGAGGCCGTGAAGAAGGACCTCCGTGAGATAATGACGAAGTCGCAGGACTGGTGGCCGGCGGACTTCGGCCACTACGGACCTTTGTTCATCCGTATGGCCTAGCACAGCGCCGGCACCTACCGCACCGGCGACGGCCGCGGTGGCGCAGGCCACGGCAACCAGCGCTTTGCTCCCCTCAACAGCT